>JAPPOR010000369.1 GCA_028817905.1 Myxococcales bacterium | reverse complement strand
GACGGGGGGTGTACATGGGGCGGCCTTGCTGCGACGGGAAGGGACGCGTGCCCAGTCCCGGATGAGAACCGGCTAGCCCTCCTCGCCCTCGTTGGCCGGTTCCGCCTCTTCCTCCGCGTCGGCTCCGCCCGCCGCGGCCTCCTCGCGCGCCTTGGCGGCTGCCTCAAAGATGGAGTCCTTGTCCCAACGATCGACGCGGTTGTCGCCATCGTAGTCGGTGCCCATCCGCACCAGCTGGCCATCCTCGAAGTACTCCCACCGATCGGGCCGCCAGGCCTCGGGGGTGCTGCGCCCGGCGAGATCCCGCTCGGCGCGCACGGGCTTGCCGCCGTCATAGTAGATCTTGGCGTCGACCTTGCCGTCGTGGTTGTCGTCGAGTTCCTTGCGGACGATCTTCCCATCCTGGTAGATGGTCGACATGTCGATCCGGTCGTCGAAGTTGCGATCCGAGTCCTCCCGCAACGACTTGCCGTTGTCGTCGTAGTAGCGGATCACGTCCTTCTTTCCGTCACCGTTCAGGTCGGATTCGCGGCAAATCATGACGAGCCGCGCCGCATCCCCGATGCCGAGCCGCAGAAACACCTTGCGCACGTCGGCCACCGTGTCCCCAGATGTATCGTACTGGATGGCTTCCCGATCGCTTGGGCTTGCGTCGCAGCGCGCGCCGCCCGCGCCCTTGTCGGCGGCGGTTTCCTCACCAAGCGGTGCGGGTCGCTTGCCAGCAGCCTGGGCGGACGCATCGAGGCCCGTCTTGCTGTCCAGCGTGACCTTGCCCCCGCCTCCGCAACCGGCGAGACACGCCGCGAGCGCCGCACCGCACGCCGGAACCCACCGCGTCGCCATGTTCCGTCTCATTCGGCCTCCTCGGCTTGCGCCCCCGGTTCCCCGGCTTGCTCTTGGCGTTGCTCCCCCCCCGTATCCGCCGACGGCGGCTCGGAGCCGCCTGGCGCGCGCCCATCGCCAGCCGCACCCTTGGCCACCGCGCTGATATCGCGCGCGCCGACCTTCTTCTGCTCGCGCGCCGCCCCAGCCTTGTCGGCCGGGTCGGCCGGGCCGGCCGGGTCGACCGGCTCGCTCTGTTCGGCCCCGGTCTCAGGAGCCTCCTCGGCCGGCGCGGGCGGGTTCTTGGGAGCTGCATCAGCAACTTCTGACAGCGGGCTGCCATCGCAGCTGATCGCCTCGATGCGGGTCGTGCTCAAGTCGATCTTGGTCTCCTGGGCGTCATCGGGCTTGCCGTCCAGGTCCGCATCGAAGGCCAGCCCCGACAGGACGCCCTGCTTGTACGTTTCCCAGCGCTCCACGCGCCCATCGTTGTTGTCGTCGTAACGCACGGACGCCAAGTGCCCCTGCTCGTATTGCTCCCAGGTGTCGACGACGCCCGTGTTGTGACGGTCCCGCTCCAGGCGCGCGACGAACGGGCCCTCGCACCACACCCACGTATCCACCAGCTTGTCGAAGTTGGTGTCGAGCTCCTTGCGCACCAGCTTGCCGTCCTCGAAGAACCCCTGCTGGTCGAGACGCCCGTCAAAATCGAAATCATGTTGCTCGAGTGAGACCTTGCCGCCCTCAAACAGGCGCGTGATGTCCACCCGGCCGTCGAAGTTGATGTCCACCTCGGCGCAGGTCTCCTGGCCGTCCTCGTACACCCGGCGAATGTTGGCGCGGCCGTCGTTGTTGGCGTCCACCAGCTTCTCGTCGTCGCCCTCACAGGCTCGGCGGACGAGCGGTTCGACCTCGCGCAGCTCGATGTCGTGGGCCGTCTGGCTCTCGGGTCCCTGGGAGCCACCACAGCCCAAAAGCGCTCCCCAACACCCCCCGAGACCCCACAAAGCTATTGATTTCAGTATCTTTCTAAGCATTCGGGGCTCCCCCCCAAGGCGCCCATCGGTGCCGTCCGTGGCGACGTGCGCCGTGGCCAAGTGCCGGAGCGCCTGGGGTTTTCAGGATACTTGTACCCCTCGTTCAGCCGCAAGCACACCGAGCGCGAGATTGACACTATGTATGTTGCCATGTACCTTCACAGCGAGCTGGATCAGCAGCTTCTCTCAACGGACAAGGGCGCAGCAGACACGATGGCTCGCAAGAAGATTTCCACGACGATCTACATCACCCCGGAACAGAACGAGAGCCTCAAGCTGCTGCACGAACGGACGAAAGTTCCCGTTGCCGTGTACATCCGCGAGGGCATCGATCTGGTCTTGGAACGTCATTCCAACGAGCTACCCGGTCAGCTCAGTCTGGCGACTGCTTCCGAAGGAAAGAAGAAGTAGGGAAGCTGGGGCGCATACAGACCAGAAGCACCACCATGTGCTCCCATGGGGGACGACATGCGCAATGCGATTGGGTGATCGCCCCCATTGTGCCGAGCCACCCATGGCGCAACGATTGAAGTCGAGCTAGAGGGTCCGCACAGAACCCTGAGGGCACGCCCGCCCGCCCAGGTGCAGTCGAGTTAGTCCATGCCAACCGATCTGAGTCGGATACGTAACTTTTCCATCATCGCCCACATCGACCACGGCAAGAGCACGCTGGCCGACCGCATCATGGAAGAAACGGGCGCCATCACCGAACGCGAGCGGCAGGATCAGCTGCTCGACAAAATGGAGCTCGAGCAAGAGCGCGGCATCACCATCAAGGCCCAGTCCGTACGGCTGCGCTACAAGGCCGAAGATGGACTCGAGTATCAGCTAAACCTGATCGACACCCCCGGACACGTGGACTTCAGCTACGAGGTCTCCCGGTCGCTGTCCGCCTGTGAGGGCGCACTGCTGGTGGTCGACGCCAGCCAGGGCGTCGAGGCGCAGACCCTCGCCAACGTCTACCTGGCGCTCGAAAACGACCTGACGATCATTCCGGTGTTCAACAAGATCGATCTGCCGAGTGCGGACGTGGATCGGGCACGACACGAGGTCGAGGAGGTCGTCGGTCTGGAGACAGACAAGGGGATCCCTGCCAGCGCCAAAACCGGCGAAGGGATCCACGCCATCCTCGAGACCGTCGTTCGCGAGTTCCCGCCCCCCGCCGGCCAACTCGACAGCACCCTACGCGCCCTGATGATCGACAGCTGGTACGACTCCTACCGCGGCGCGGTGTGCCTGGTTCGGGTGGTCGATGGCTACCTTCGCAAGGGCGACAAGATTCGCATGCTGGCGACCGGTGCGGACTACGAGGTCACCGAGGTCGGCGTGTTCGCGCCCTTCCCCAGCCCGCTCAAGGAACTGGGCCCCGGCGAGGTGGGCTTCTTCTCGGCGTCGATCAAATCTGTCCATGACACCAAGGTGGGCGACACCATCACCAGCGCCAAGGACCCGACCGACGAGCCACTTCCGGGCTTCGAAGAGGTCAAGCCGATGGTCTTCGCGGGTATCTTCCCGACCGACTCGGACCAATACAACGACCTGCGCGACGCGCTCGAGAAGCTTCACCTTAACGACGCGGCCTTCCACTTCGAACCGGACAACTCCGACGCCCTGGGGCTGGGCTTCCGCTGCGGGTTTTTGGGGCTGCTCCACATGGAGGTCGTGCAGGAACGGCTCGAGCGCGAGTACGAGTTGGATCTGGTCACCACCGCTCCGAGCGTCGTCTACGTGGTGCACACCACGGATGGCACAACCATCAAGGTGGAGAACCCTTCGCGTCTGCCCGAGCCGCAGCACATCGACTACATGGAGGAGCCCTACTTGAAGGTGGGCATCCACGTGCCCAACACCTTTGTCGGCGGCGTCCTCAAGCTGTGCGAGGAACGCCGGGGCCTGCAGAAGGGCATCCAGTACGCTTCCAAGGACCGGGTGATCATCACGTACGAAATCCCGATGGCCGAGGTGCTGTTCGACTTCTACGACCGGCTCAAGAGCAGCACGCGCGGCTACGCATCGATGGACTACGAGGTCATCGGATACCAGACCGGGCAGCTCGTGCGGCTAGACCTTCTCATCAATGGAGACAAGGTCGATGCCCTAAGCGCAATCGTCCACAAGAACCGCGCCTACCAGCTTGGCAAGCAACTCACCGAGAAGCTCCGGAAGATCGTGCCGCGCCAGCAATACGAGGTGGCGATCCAAGCCGCCATCGGCAACCGCGTGATTGCCCGCGAAACGGTGCGGGCAATGCGCAAAGACGTGACTGCCAAGTGCTACGGCGGCGACATCAGCCGCAAACGCAAGCTGCTCGAGAAGCAAAAAGAGGGCAAAAAGCGCATGAAGAACGTGGGCAGTGTGCAGATCCCCCAGGAAGCCTTCCACGCGATCCTGAAGGTGGACTAGCCCGGATTATTCATGAACTCTGCGTCGGATCGCGCAGGGATTCGGCTTCACACGGCTTTTCGGCGACCGACCCACATACTGCCTGTATTTGCGAGGGCGACGAAAGGCGTGTGAAGTCGAAGAACAAGCGAGGCGATGCAGAGTTCATGAATAATCCGGGCTAGGCCGGGTGCTCGCCGCTTTCCTCTCCATCTCCCGAGCGTTCGCC
>JAPPOR010001103.1 GCA_028817905.1 Myxococcales bacterium | reverse complement strand
AGTACCTGTGAGACTTCCTCCCCAATGACAGCCCTTCGCGAATCGTGCTGAGCGCATGGTCCCGCGCGCCGACAAAGGTTGCTCGCTCGCGGTGGATCACGCGCTCATGGGAGTAGCTGAATCTGCCAGTGCCTTGATGCTGCAGCTCGGGACAGAAGTAGTTGTTTCCTTTCAGTGCGAAGACGAGTCAGAGCAGCCGGCGCGATCGCCTACCGAGTCACGAGGCCCCGCCCTGCTTGTTGCGCCAACGTACGGCCACGCAGAGGCCTCCACCAGTGCGTTTATGCTCGCAGTCCCTGGCTTGGGCGAACTCGGCACGGTGAGCAGGCCATGCTAGGTCCACGAGTTCGGAGGCTACACCAGGTCGCGTTCGATCGCGCGCTGGTAGTTCTCCGAGAAGACCCGCCTGTCGCCCTCGTAGGCGTCGATCTGGGCATGGACGTGGAAATGCGTTGCGTCGGCGCGCAGAACAGTGCGTGTTTCCACCCGTACCTTCCAGTCGCCACGGCCGAACGCCATCGTCGTGCTCGCTTCGCCGCGCACCGAATGAACGTCGTTTCCGCGGTTGTCGTAGCACTCCACCGTGCGACGGCTAACTTCGAGGTCGATGTCGTCCAAACGGTAGGCGCCCTCGTCCTTGACCACCCTCAGCTGGGAAACGTCCTTGGCCAGATCGCGAGTGACGACCCATTCGTAGTCCCTGGGCTCTCGTACCGTGATGGCGAGTGGTGGAGCCGCTTCGGGGGGCTCGAAGTCCACGCGGTCGTCCTCGGGGCGTGGGGCCCGGCGCGGAAGAAGCAGGCGGCTGCCATGCGGATAGACCTTCAGGACAACCGGCTCAGGCGCAGGCCATGCCAGCGGCCAGTACGAAGTCGACAGGGAAAGTCGCAGACGGTGCCCCTCGGGGAAGCGCTGTGCCACGTCGTTGAGTGCGATGCGGACGCGGTAGCGCTGACCTGGCGTAAGGGCCTCGGGCTGCTCGTGGCTCTTATGGTGGGTCAGGTTGAGCAACCCATAGGTGACGCGCGTCGCCTCACCGTTGGGTGCCACGTCCGATAGCCGCACCGCGACCATCGCCACGGGTCGGTCCACCGCCACCTCCAGCTCCACGGTGGGAGCACCCAGGATGTCGATCTCGACCGGTAGTGGCTCGCTGTCAAACACCAACGCACCCCCGTCCTCGGCGCGCTGGTCGTGGGGCAAGTCGGGGGTGGCGCTGAAGGAGCACCATTTGCCCGCGAACAGCCCGACGCCGAGCGGTGATTGCACCGTGAGGGCTTCTTCCGCGGTTGGCATGCTCGCGCCGCCCGGCGCCTTCGGGTCCCTGGCGTTGGTTGCATCCAGGCACAGGCGCCCCCGCTCCAAGGGGCAAGCCAGGATGTCGATGTGGCGCGAAGGCCAAGTAACCTCCGCGACCCAGCGCCCCGGTCGCACGTCGTAGCTCGTCGTCGGTGGGACGCTGTCCTGCATCCATGCGCGCAGCATGGGCTCGCGGTCTATACCGGTGTTCTCGTCGCGCAGCCACTTGCCCCACCATCGCAAGCACTCCTGGAGGAACCCGATCGCTGGGCCCGGGAGCCCCTCGTGGGGGTAGCGGTGGCCCCACGGACCGATCAAGCCCTGGCGCGGTCCCGGCAGGTGCTCGAGCATGCGCAGCACGGCGTTGGAATACCCGTCGGCCCAGCCGCTCACGAGCATGACCGGGCACTGTACTCGGCTGTAGTCCTCGCACACGGACGCGTGCCGCCAGAACGCGTCGCGGTGTGGGTGACGCAGCCACGTATCCAGCCACAGCCCGCTTTCGCGCAGGCGCAAGAGCCACTGTGAACGCCACCGTTCGCCGACGATGTCCGGATCGGGGGGGCACGCGTTGTACGCGAACATCACGGAGGCCCAGGACAGATTGTCACTGAGCAGGCAGCCGCCCATGTAGTGAACGTCGTCGGTGTACCGATCGTCGCTCGAGCACACGCTAACGATGGTGGCCAGCTGGGGTGGCTGTTTCGCGGCGATTTGCAGGCCGTTGAACCCACCCCAGGATTTGCCGATCATGCCGATGCGCCCTGTGCACCAGGGCTGGGCCGCAATCCAGCGCAGGGCCTCCACACCGTCGTCGAGCTCCTGGGGCAGATACTCGTCCCGCAGCACCCCATCCGAATCGCCGCTTCCGCGCAGGTCGATCCGCAGGCATGCGTAGCCGTGGCCGGCAAAGTAGGGATGCATGCGTGCATCCCGACCCGCGGTGAGATCCCGCTTGCGATAGGGGATGTACTCGACGATCGCGGGCACCGGATCGGCCTCGCTGCCCTCGGGCAACCAGAGCCTGGCCGAAAGGGTCTCGCCATCGGGCAGGGGTATCCGAACGTCGGGGTGCTCGCGCACGGACCTCGGGAAATGCGTCACGATCTCCATGGCAGAGCCCGCGAGTGTACCGCAGCGGGTGCGGGCGTGGGGGTGCGCGATCCGACGCCGAGCTCATGAACCATCCGGGCTACCATGAAACCTAGAGCCATCCAGGTTGTGGTGGGCTTACGAGTTGCGGGACGTCAAGACCTGTTCCCGGCGGGCCCGTGCGCGGCTGCTAGAAACCGCAAGTCATGGGCGGTCGAACACCAGTGGCGGGCGGATCGGACGACCTGGCGCCGGAGGGCATGCGGCGCGGAAATGGGGGAGTATTCCTTCCCCATGAAGAATGTTTTCGTGCTTGGGCTCGATCCCCGAAACCATCGAAAGCTCAAGAACGTCCTCAACGCGGAGCAGTACAACTTCCTGGAGCTGTGCCGCTACGATGAACTGCGACGGGACGGGAAATATCGCTTTTCCGAGATCTTGCACAAGGCCAGCACCGCCCTGCGCGAGTTCGATGGTCCCGTGGATGCGGTCATCAGCTACTGGGACTTCCCGGCTTCGTCGATCGTACCCATCCTATGCGAGCAGCAAGGGCTGCCGTCGGCTTCGTTGGCAAGCGTCATCAAGTGTGAGCACAAGTACTGGAGCCGGCTGGAGCAAAAGAAGGTTGTCCCGGAACATGTCCCCGGTTTTCAGGCGGTCGACCCCTTCGATGACGCGGCGGTGGAGCGCATCGAGCTCGCATACCCCTTCTGGCTCAAGCCTATCAAGGCGCACTCCTCACAGCTCGGCTTTCGGATCCACGATCGCCGAGACCTGCAGTCGGCGCTGGCGCACATTCGCCGCGGCATCTGGCGCTTCGCGGAGCCGTTCAATGCCGCGCTTTCCCACGTGCAGCTGCCGACCGAGGTGCGGGATATCGATGGCAACCATTGCATAGCAGAGCAGATGGTGCATGGCAGTCAGTGCACCATCGAGGGGTATGTCCTGCGCGGTGAACCGACGGTCTACGGCGTCGTGGACTCGATTCGCGACAAGAACCACTCCTCCTTTCTGCGCTACCAGTATCCTTCCGGGTTGCCCAAGCGAGTACAGCGCGAAATGAGCGACATCTCCTGCCGCCTGGTGACGGCGCTGGGCTATGACAACGCGACCTTCAATATCGAGTTCTTCTGGGACCGACACCACGACCGACTTTGGTTGCTGGAAATCAACCCACGGCTTTCGCAATCCCATTCCGAAATCTTCGAGAAGGTGGATGGAGTCACCAACCTGGACAAGATGGTGGAAGTCGCGCTCGGACGGGCACCCCAGCACCGGGAGGGTGCCGGAGAGGTCGGCGTCGCAGCCAAGTGCTTCCTACGGCACTGGCACGACGCCCTGGTGCGCCGCGTCCCGACCCAACAGGAGGTCCATGCCCTGGAGCAGGCGGTGCCGGGAGCGGTCGTCGAGATCGTCCCGGAGCAAGGTCAGCGCCTGAGTCAACTTTCAAACCAGGATAGCTACAGCTACGAGCTCGCGCTGATTCACCTCGGGGCCCACGATCAGCACGAACTGGTCGAGAAGTACCGCCGCTGCGCGCAGGGGCTCCACTTCGACCTGGATGAGGACCAAGGCGGCGGGTCTACCTGACCGGGCTACCTCGGAACCGGGGATGCGGGCGAGGGCCCGTGGTCCCCTTCATCACCGAGCGTCCAGCGCAAGCCTTCTGCATGAAACCGCGTTTCTACATAGGGGTCGCAGCCCAGATCAGGAGGAAGCTCGCCATCGCAGCCGGTTTCTGTAGAAACCGCGAACCCCCACATGAAGAACTGACACCCGTCCCAAGCATCGATCACCGCTCCGCCCCGCCCGGGGTCAAACCCCTCAGGAAGTAGCGACGAGTCGGGATGGATCGCCCGGTAGGCCATCGCATCCCAATCCAGGAGCCAGGCCTGGAAACGACCAAAGTACAGCACGTTGCCGGCGCGCGTCGCGCGCGCGCGGACCGATCCGAAGATCGGCGCCTCGGGCATGATCGACCAGGTCTGGCCGTCCGGGTCGAAGCGGTACGAACGGATTGCCTGGCCGAAGCCGGCAGGATCCATGACTGTAGTACTCAGCATCCACCCCTTCCCCAAGA
>JAPPOR010000222.1 GCA_028817905.1 Myxococcales bacterium | reverse complement strand
GCTGTATTTTCGACTGAAGCGAAAGCGCTGCGGAGTCGAGCAGTTGTGCGAGGGTGCGTGATTTGTGATGGATGCGGGCTAGGTGGTCGGCGTGCTTCGTTCCGCCCGAATACCGTGCGCTGCTTCCGGTGAGACCTTCGGAAACAGGGGCGAGCGCCTGTAGATCGTGGTGCCTACGGGGAGTGTGCCCCAAGCGAGTGCGTCCCAGCACAGCTCCTGTTCTTGAAGGCCGACGCGGGTGGCGAGCTCGATGGCGGATTCTGGAATGAACGGTAGGGCGAGGATGGCGACCACCCGTAGTGACTCGACCAGGTGGTACAGGACCGTGTCGAGTGAGGCTTGTGCGGCAGAACCGGAACGCTTCGCGAGGGACCAGGGCGCGGTCTGATCCGCGTAGCGGTTTGCGGCTGTCACAAACCGAAAGAGGGCGGAAGCGGCCTTGTGTAGAGCGAATGTGTCGAAGCCGCGGGCCACGTCGTCCGAGGCGTGAGCGGCGGCTTTTGCGAGGGCATGCTCCAGCGTGCCCGGGGTGCTCGGTGCTGGGACTTGGCCGTGGCGCTCGCGTGCGACCAGCGCCGTTACCCTTTGCGCCAGGTTGCCCAGCTGATCTGCCAGCTCGGCGTTGTGGGCCTGCACCAGGCGCGCGCTGGAGATGTCCCCGTCCTTGGTTGTGTGGATGTGGCGCAGCAGAAAGTAGCGCACGCTGTCGCAGCCGTAGCGGTCGATCAGCACAGTGGGATCGATCCCATTGCCCAACGACTTTCCGATCTTCTGACCGTCCGCGGTGACGTAGCCGTGACTGAGAATCTCGCTGGGCAGTGGAAGACTTGCCGAGCGGAGAATGGCGGGCCAGTAGACCGCATGGAAGCGCACCACGCCCTTTCCGATCACGTGGGCGCGGCGCGAGGGACCCCGCCAGTAGGTGCTGTATTCACCGCCATCGCTGGGCCAGCCGAGCGCCGAGACGTAGTTGGTCAAGGCGTCGAACCAGACGTAGATGATCTGTTCCGGATCGTCCGGTACCGGAATGCCCCATCCGCGCGCGCGCTCGCGGGAACGCGAGATGCTGAGGTCCCGCAGTCCAGAAGCGATGAAGGCGCGCACCTCGGCGCGGCGCTCGGCAGGCTCGATGCGCAAGACACCTCGATCGATCACCCCAAGTAGGAAGTCTTGGTACCGCGACAGGCGGAAGAAATAGTTCTCCTCGGAGACGGGCTCGGGCGCGATGCGATGCTCGGGGCAGCAGCCAGCTCCATCCAGCTCCTCTACAGCCAGAAAATGCTCGCACCCGACACAATACAGCCCGCTGTAGTTGCGCTTGTAGATGTCTCCGGCCGCGGCACACCGCTTCCACAGGGCGATCACGGCCGGTGAGTGGCGGGGATCACTGCTGGTGCGAATAAAGTCGTCGGGATGGAAGCCGAGGCGCTTGCCTAGGTTCGCGAACTCGGCGGCATGGTGGGCGACCAGTTCGGCGGTCGGAATTCCCAGACGTTCCGCGGCCAGTGCGTTCTTCAGGCTGTTGTCGTCCGTGCCGGTCTGGCATCGCACCGAGGCACCCCGCTGGCGGGCGTGCCGAGCGAGCGCATCGGTGATGACGAGTTCCAGCGCGTGGCCGATGTGGGGCGATGCATTGACGAAGGGGATGGCGGTGGTCACATAGGTCTTGCAGGTCATGACGGGCTCCAGTTCCTTGGTGGCTGTCGGGACCGAGCCGCGTGGTGAAGGCAGAACGAAGAAGGGCCGCCCACGCGGGCGGCCCTCCGGAGTCTGGCGCTGCCGTTTGGCAGCTAGCTGACAGAGTGCGTGATCGCCCAGTGCAGGGTGCGCATCATCGGCATCGGTATCGCGATGTCGGTGCGGCACATGCACATGCTGTGGGGGCGATTGAACATGAAGTTTTGTATGGATCGGCGGCGCACGCGAGTCAAGCGCGGTCGGATACCGCCGCGATATTCGCGGTTGTCGCACTGCAGCCTCGCGTCCTGCGCCCGGAGGGTGCGTTGTGGTGGCGAGCACCCAGTCCGGTCAGAACCGGCATGCCTCCTCGGCCCCCGGCTGATCCCGGTTGTCGAGCTTGTGACAATGGAGCGAGACGGTGACCCCCGACATCGGTGTGGCGAACGGGGTAAACGTGTAGCCCCCCCGCGTCTTGTTGGGCCAGCGGGACCTGCAATAGCTCGACCGTGCAGAGAAGTCGTCGTAGTAAAAGCCCTGGTCTCCCCAGGCCCCATGGCCGCCCGGGTCGAGGCCGGCGAGGTCCGACTCGTTGCGAACGGGCAGGCGTCCGTACGAGGCACCGCACAGCTCCATCCTCGGTAGTTGGCTGCGCGGGATCTCGCGTGAGGTAGGGGCGGTCTTCGCAGCGGGTGGGAGTACCGTCGGCAGCGGCAACCGAACCCTCCCGAGGAAGTTCCCAAACCATCGTGCAATCGGGCAGGCCCTGCCCGTCACGTGGAGGTTCTGGAGCGCAAGGCGGATGGCCGCCGTTGGGGACGTAGGTTAGCGGGCGCGCGATATCCAGTGGGTCCCAGTTGCACAGCGAGCGAACCTGAACCTCCGCGCTCTGGCCGACCCTACGTGCGAATTCCACGAGCCTGCGGGCCGGCGCCGCTGATACATTGTCCTGCGCGCACGCGGCTTTCGGTCGCGAGGCGTCGTGTGGGTCGGGTCCAACCTGCATCTCGGGGTGCTCCAGCATGCGTTGATACAGGTGTGCGACCTCATCAGGACTGCCATCTCCCCCCCACGGCAGGTGGTGCCCGTCCAGTGGGAAGAACTCGGTGGGCACGCCGGCAACCACCACCAGTCTAAAGAGCCCTGGGTAGGCGGGCGGGTACAGCGATTGCGGCCACCTCACATAGCGCTCAAGGTCGTAGAGTCGTTCGGGATCCTGAGCGCAGCTGAGGAGGTCCATCCCGTGGCTTTCGGGTCCGGAACAATCGTCGCCATCGGAAATGATGACGATTGCGATTTCCGACAGGCCCTGTTCCCGATCCAGACGAAAGAAGGGCTGCCCTTCGTTGCGAGAATCGGTGGCGGCTCGCAAGAACGAATCTGCGGCAGCAAGCGGCCGTCGAGGCCCTTCGGGCGCCATGGCGGGGAGGCGGTCGATGACCTTGCGGATGAACTCGCTTTCGGCCTCTTCGTCCAATCCCGCATAGGGGCTGCGAAAGGACAGGAATGACGTAGCGTCACCCGAAGGTTGGGCCTGGTATTCGGCGTGGGCGGATATGACGGCTACGTGTACGTCAAGGCGCGGCTGATCCAGGTCTCCCGGCTGTCCGGTGAGCAATGACCGCATCAGCGTCTCGACCTTGCGTTGTAGGGCGGCGTGCTCCTCAGGCGTGGTCCCTGCGCTGTCGATCACGAGTAGCAGATCAAGCCGATCGACCGATGCTATGGTGATCTCGTCCTGGAAACTCGTGGCACCGCAGCGCGGCCCGGAGGGGGGTTGCCATTCGCCGCCGCAGGCGGTGAGCGCCGTCAGAAGCACGACGGGGAGCATCCGAGGCATGGTTCAATACACAGCAACGAATGTGCCAGGCGCGATTTCATGGCTGATGCTTGGTACCAAGCCCTGCGGCAACGGAAAATGGTTCTCGGGGCAACGATTCCTGGATCGGCCTTGGACAAGCCGGCGCGAGGAGCCGCCAACTGCGTTGGCGGTCGGCCCTATCTTACGAAGGGTTCTGGTTGGCCAGGCGGCCGGCAAGTTCCCGTGCGAGATTGAGCAGAACCTTCCCGCCGAGTGCCGGCTCCTTGGTGAGCAAGCGTTCCATGAACTCGCCTGACAGGACCAGTACCTCGGCTGTTGTGGTGGCCACAACGTCAGCTGTGCGCGGGACTGCGGTGAGGAACCCGATCTCGCCGAACGTGTCTCCGGCGCCAAAGACCGCGGCGGGTGCTTGTCGGTCGCCACCGACCCGCACTTCTGCCAGGCCCTTGAGCAGCACGAACAAGGTTGCGTCGTGGTCGCCCTTGCGGATGATCAGGTCGCCTGCGTTCAGACGCAGGAGAGTAGCCTTATTCAGGAACCGGTCCGCTTCGTCGCGCGACAGCCCACGCAGGAGGAATACGGCGTGCAGAGGATCGCTGGCGATGCGTTCCGAAAGCAGATCGAAGAACACCTCGTCCGGCAAGAAGGTCCCCGTTTCGAGGCGCGTATAGTTGGGATAGGTCTGCTCGAACCAGCGCCTGGCCTCGACGTCGTCCTCTTGGTCCGCCGCAAGTCGTCGCAGTGGGGAACGCACCGCCTCGAACGACGATCGGTCTCGGATCAGCATGAGTATCGGCAGCTTGTACCCGTATGCGGTGTCATTGTAACCGTGGGTGTAGCGCCGATAGCCGAGATGTTCGTAGAAGGGCAGCAAGTGTGGGCTGCAGTCGCCATAGTTGAGGCGTACGCCGCGCGCCGCCATGTCGCGATAGGCTGCGCGCATGAGCTTGAAGATCACCGTGCCGTGGCGCAGCCGCTGGTCGAGGATGAAGCGGCTGGTGCTGCACATGGCCGCGAGTCCAAAGTGGTGCTCGGCGGGTGCGAAAGCGAACTTCTCGCGCAGCGGGCCCGGGTCCGGAAGGTCGCCCAGGGGTGTTACCCGCAACGAGCCGAGCACCTCGTCCCCGTCGAATACGGCGTAGCATAGGGAGTGGTCGTCCAGATCGTCCACCAACCACTTGCGGGTGTGATCGGCGGCATCCGTCATCTTGAGCTCTTCCACGTAGACGCGATAGCGAAACGCAAACACGCGTTCTCGCTCGGCCCGGTCCGTTGCGGCGGCCACCCTTAGCGCCATCTAGCTTAGCTCCGCCCGATTTCCGCGAACATGCGCACGTAGAGGTCGCCGACCACATCTGCCACGAACTCGACGTCCGCGGCGTCGTCCGTTGGTGTGTGTTCGCGCAGGTGCTCGACGATCTCCGCCGTGTGTTCCTTGTCGGCTTCGCCATGGCCGCCGATGAACTTGACGCCGACCCCATCGCCCTGGCTCGCCTGGAGGCGCTCGGCGACCACGTGTCCCAGGTCATCGCCCATCGCTTCGAGCACGTACAACCAGCCGAACAGCCCGACCGGGTTCGCATACCCCGCGATGTAGTACTCGAAGCCGATCATCGCGGCGCATGCAGGGACTGGCCTGGTAGCCCGTACGGCGGTTTCGGTCACGCCAAGCTTGGCGAGGTCTTCGAGTGCCCAAGCCTCGTGCCCCAGCTCTTCCTGGGCATGTCTAAAGAGGTACTCCGCCAGTCTTGGATGGGTGGAAGTGGCTCGCGAACCCGCCAATGCGATTACCCGTGGGCTGTGCTGGGCGTAGTGCCACACGTTCGTCAGGTAGCGCGCGTAGGTAGCGCGACCGGCTTCGGGATCGCCCTCGGTTGCGACCCGCTCGATGATTCCGGTATCGCGAATGCCCGAAAGCACGCGCGCACGAATGGTTGCCAGTGCATCGATGTCCACGGGATCCCAGTACCACGCGTGGGGTGCCCCGGAAACGCAGGTTGCTCAATGCCGACAGCAGGCCGGCATCCATCGGGGTGCACAGGCGGTCCTTCGGCCCGGGCTTGGGCATCAAGATAGGGAAATATCGAAGTACCTGGCGCAATTTCGCGCGATTCCAAGAAGACCAAGCTCGCAAGCGCTTCGATGAAGAGCGCACCCATCCGGAGGAGTCTGTGGGATGGGTGCGCTGTTCCTGGCGTAGGGACAGAGGTGCGGCTAGCGATCGGGGAACGAACAGCCGGCGCCGCCGCAGGCCGGTACATCACTGGTCCGACGTCCCTCCGGGGTATGCAGCAACCGGATGACCTCGAGCTGCCGCTCGAGCATCAGGTCGACGGACCCTTGCAGGTTCACGAGGAGCGCCTTGACGTCGGCGTCATGGGTGCTGAGCTGGTTCGTGATGTCGGTGTGGTGCTGGGTGAGGTTGTCGTCGTGCACGTCGAGAGCCGCCTTGATGTCGGTGTCGTGCGTGGTCAGCTGGTTATGCAGCACAGCCAGCTCCGCGTCGCTGGTGAAGTTCAGCTCGTTGCTGGTGATGGCATCGATGTCGTTGACGGTGCCGATGATGGCGACGGTGTTCTCAAACGCAGCTTCGATCTCGGCGCTGTCTACCAGGGCCGTCTGATAGCCGCACTGGGACAGGGCGACCTCGCTGGCATAGCTCGCCGCGGCGGCGACGCCGTATGCGATGCATGAAAAGGTTCCCACGCCGGCGCAGGTCGCATCGGCCGCAATGGTGGCGAAGATCAAGGCGTGGGTGGCGATGCGAAGGCCCCCTTCGCCGTTCGCGTCGCAGCGCTCGTTCTCGAGGGAATTCCCGCTTTCCGTCCCCACATCTGGGCTATCGAACAACAGCCCAAGGCCCGGAAGAGTTGCCCGGTAGGCATTGTAGTCCGCTCCGGAAGGGTAGGCAGGCGGGAAGCTCGAGGCCGCCGCTCCCGCGACACCCGCCGCTGCGGTGGTGCTAGGCGACGCTGTACGCGCAGTTGGGTCGGGGCTCTGAAGGGTGGCGACGGCGTCCAGGTACTGCCCCTTGGCAGGCATGGCGTCGTAGAGTACCTGCCAGGCTTCTTCCTCGAGCTGTTCTAGCTTCTGAACAACATCAGGGCGGCCAATCAGTTCCATGTGACTCTTGAGCGCGTATTGAACATCCGCCAGGGAGACATCGGTGGCCTGCGCCATGGTGACACTTGGAGCAGCCGACAGCAGCAAACACAGGAGACAAGAACGTAGGTTCACGATTACACCCTTCCTTGTGGCCCGCATGCACGTGCTCGTCAGATAGAGCTTTGTCATGCAGGTGGTTGTTGCTCACGAGACGGGCGGTTTGGAAGTGGCGCGCCCGCAATCGTGGCGGGTAGCGAGCTACCATCGTGCTCTAGTCGGAGCAATCAGCATAGTTGCGGGATGGCGACGCGCACTGCAGGCCATATCTGGAAGTACTGTGATAAGCGGATTGCGCGATGCGGCACCTCGCTGGGCGCTCTATCTACTTGCAGACTTTGTTGCCGCTTCTGCCCCGACACTTGAAGTCACAACAGTCGCTGTCGCGCACACAGGAGTCGCCGGTGGCAGCACATTGGCATGCTGCATCGCTAGCGCAGTCCGCGTCGCCGCAATCGGTGCCGCCCCCGCAGTCATTGTCGATGCCATCGGCGCACAGGCCCTGCTCATCGGCGGCAGGGGTTCCGCAGTCCTGTGGGCAGCTGCAGCGATCCTCGCTGGGGTCGCATGAAGCGTCTCCACAGGACGGTGGAGCACCGCAGTCGAGCGGGCAGCTAAAGCTGTCCTCCGGGCCGTCGGCGCAGGTTCCGTCGCCGCAGCAGAAAGCCACATCGCCACAGGCAGCATTTCCGGCACTGCAGCGGGGGTCGCCGCAATCGATGGGGTTTTGCCCCGCTCCGTCGCCACAGCAATAGCGCGCCGATGCTCTGCCCTGTTGGCGCCCGAGGCAGTCGTTCGCGCACGACAGGCAGTCTTCGCCCCTGGCCGGTTCGCAGACACCGTCTCCGCAGCTGCCCCCACTACCGGACACGCAATCATTCGGGCAGCTGCTGCAGTTCTCGCCGGCGTCGCAGACGCCATTGTCGTCACACATGGCGCAATCCGTGCACGAGGCGAAGCTCAAGAAGCAGCTTTCCGAGCAGTCCGGAAGGCCAGCGCCGCAGCCGACGTCTTCGCAGCTGGCGCCACCCAGGGCGCCGGTGTCGCATTCCTCGCTCCCTTCAATCATCCCGTCGCCACATAGGGAGCAATTTGAAACATCCAGGGTGCAGTCACCGAGGCAGGCCAGGGAACCCGCCGTGAAGCCGAGGCTCTCGCAGCTCGCGCCGCCGAGATCACTGCCATCGCAGTCTTCACCGCCGTCGATGACACCGTCGCCGCAGCTACCCTCGCAAGCATCCCCCATGCCGTCGCCGTCGCTATCGTGTTGTTCGGGATTGGGGACCATAGGGCAGTTGTCGACGCCGTCTTGCACCAGGTCGCCGTCGTTGTCGGCGCACATCCCGACCACGGTTGGTTCGGTGGTATCCAGGGGATCGTGGAAGCGTGCGCATTCGGCGCTGGTCACACCGCGGTTGTTGCTACCGAGGCTGGCGTTCATGACCCAGTCGGTTCCGAGACCGTTGTGGTTGAGCCCCGCGTTGTGGCCAAGCTCGTGTACCCACAGGACGCCCTCGGTCGCGGTTAGGGAAGGATTTCCGGAGAAGCGCACCACCGCGAGGCCGGTGGCGCCCACCCAGCCACAACCGATGATGTTGGTACCCGGTCCTCCGCAGTGGCTGATTTGGCGTACGACCTTCACCCGGGCACTTGGGTCGTTGAGTATGTCGACCACGTTGCTTTCCACCACCACATCGCGACCGTCCCCGCTGACACCGAAGGTGGCGCCGCTTCCACCGCGAATGAAGCCAACGCAGCAAGCAGCGTCGCTTGCGCCCGAGATGGGCGAGTCCGCCCGACCCGCTCGCAACGACGCCGCTGCCAGCATCTCGTCGACCCGGGCGTCGTCGACCGGCGCGTCGTGATCGATGTGGTTCGCGTAGTCGAAGGCGATATCGTGGGCATCCACGCTGTCATCGCCCGTCGTGGCGGCCACAGGGCCAGATGCATCATCGGTGCCGTCTATGCTTGTTGTGTTCTTGTTTCGCAGTCGGCGGGCGGCCTCGGCCGCCTGTTCCAGACCCGGCGCCGGCCGGACCCGGCCCCGCGCGATGTCGTCGAGGCGAGTCGCAGCCGCAGGACCTGCGAAGCCCAACGCACGCACCGCCATGCGTAGTAGATCCTTGCGCATTTTCGCCGGGCGGGGCGCGTGGGCGGCCGCCGCGCCGAGTACGCCCCCGTTCGAGCCGTCTGCCGTGATCGACAAAAGTACGTCGAGCGCGCGCGTATGACCGCGGGAAGCAATGCGCGCCAGCGCTTCGGGAACCAGGAGCAGGGCGCGGTCTTCTTCGGGCAGTGCGAGCGACGCGGGGGGCTTGCGCAGGAAGCCAACCAGCGCGTCGCTGGTTTGATCATTCCCCAGGTAGGCGAGATAGGCGATGACATTGTCGCGCCGAGGAAAGGTTGGCTCGGTCAGCAGACGCAAGAGGACTGGAAGGCCCTCTTGCCCAACGGTTCTTTGGGCAATTTCCGGCGTCATGCCATGGACATAGGTGGTCAGTGCCGCCTCGATGATCCGCGCCTCATCGAGCGCCTCGGCCCTCGCAGAGGAGGAACAGCCCAGCAACGTGACGAGCGTAAGTGCAGCGTAGGATGTGCCAGCGTCCTTCAAACGGGTCAAAAACATCGCTTCCTCTACTTTTGGTCTTCGCTGCGCATGACATCGCCATCATCGGCTCTGACGACTGCAGGCCCGGTGGTCATACCGTCCGGACTTTCGGGCGCATTGCTTGCTCATGAACCTGCCGGCGGTTGCGCCGCTGCGGCTACTTGGGATCGACCCAGTACCCGAGCGGGTCTGGCAAGGCAATAGGCTCGTGGTGCGCGCGTTGCGGCTCATCCAAGCCTGCCACCCAGGCCTGCCATCCTCGCCTGGTCACCCTGGCAAGCATGGGTCCGCCAGGGATGGGTGAGCATCGGACGGGGACGGGCACAAACTTTGACACTGCCTACTGGGCTGGAGTTGCATAGCTCTCGATGGCCACCTCTCAGATCGGCTCGACACCGCCTCCGGGAAGTGCCTGTGGTCAGCATCCGGAGCGGGCCGCGGTGGGCATTTGCAGCCGCTGCGGGAACTACGCGTGCCAGGAGTGCTTTTCGGGCCAGCTCGGCCAGTGCGCGGAGTGCCAACGCCGGAACCCCGTGGGCAGCTTTCCGCTTACGCGCGACAACTGGTCGCTCGAGGGTGTGTTCGGCCATGCTTGGCGCACCCTCAACAACGATCGTTGGCCCATCCTCTGGGGTGCGTGGGTGCTCGCCATGCCCTACGTGGCGCTCGTCCTTGCGCCAACCTTCGTGATGGTAGGCCAAGTGATGTCCGGCGGGGCGGCCCCCGAGGATCTCAACTCGCCCCGCTTTCGGGTGATCGCCAGTGCCACGTATCTGGTGGGAATGGTGGTTGGCTCCCCGCTCCTGCTTGGGCTGTTTGCCTTCATGGCGGCGCGCGTCCAGGGCCGTATCCTGGGACCGGTACGGGCGGTCCGGGAACAGCTAGGTCGGGTGGGACCTTTCGTCGTTCTCCTCGCGCTGACGATGCCAATCGTCTACGCTATCGGTTCGCTCGCGCCGGCGCCGGCACAGCCGGGTGTTGGGAGCTTGCAGGAGATCGCGTTTACAACCCTCGTCGCGATCCTTGTCAACCTGGCGGTCGCCCCCGTGGTGACCATCCAGTATATGGCGATGGTCGAGCTGGTTCTAGACCATGGCGCGAGCGCGCCCCAGGCTCTCAAGACAACCCTTCGCAACGTCGCTCACCGGCCCCTACTTGCATTGTCTACGACACTCGTCATCGGAATCATGCTCGGGCTATCGCTTGCCTGTTGTTTGTTGCCAGGCATCTACTTCATGCCGTTTTCGCTGTTGGCGTTCGCCACCCTATGCCTAGCGATCCGGGCGCACTGATCGCGGGACGGAGGAGCGATTCCATGTGGATACGTTCCAGTACAGGTTGGGTGATCCGGCGACTTCCACGCCGCCTCGCTTGTTCTTCGACTCCTCAGGGCTTTCGCCGCCCTAGAAAGTACGGGCAGTATTCCCGTCGGTCGTCGAAAGCCCTCTGAAGCCGAATCCCTGCGCGATCCGACGCCGAGGTCATGCATGAGCCGGGCTAGGCGTAGAAGACTGCGCATCGCACTTCGATGCTCCAGCGGTCGGGCGCATCGGCGGGCGTCTTGGGATCGCGAAAGGCGCTGTGGAAGCTGAAGGTGCACGGCGCCTCGGCATCGCTGGCATCGCCGCACTCGCCCTGCGAGCGGGCGAGTGGACCGGCTGAGTCCCACTGCTTGATGAGTAAGACTTCGTCGCGCGTCAGCGCCGGGTAGAAGTACCAGCGATGACGCGGTGCGTAGCGGGCAAAGTAGTTCTCGCCGACCCGGTCCGGGTAGTGGATCTCGAAGACAACCAGATCGCCTGGAACGACTGTCTGCGCGTCGCACAGCGCAAGTGGATGGGCCGCGACGGGTGTAGGAGAGATGTTGCGCCAGGCATTGATGATCGCGAAGCGACCGGTGCTGGAGAGGGCCTGTTCCACCAGTCGCGGGTCTATCAGCGCTTCGTCTTCGGGCAAAAACCGCCGGAGCGTGTCGTTTCCAGTCGGTGGCGCGGCCAGGTCTCGCATCCGCTGTGGCGCGCTGGTGAGGGTATAGTCACCGTGCACCATATGGGCTGGTGGCTGCACCTGCTGGCCTCCAGAAATGCGGGTCTGGCTCTTCTTTCCCTGCGCCGAGCGTACGTTGTGGTCAAAGGCGGTTACGTGCGTGGCCCCCGTGACCTCGCGGATGAGGTCCGCACATTCGTTGTAGTACTGCCGCACGACCGGCTCGTGCTGGAGGAAATCCAAGTCCGGGTCCAGGAGTGGCCGCGTGTGGAACTCGAAGCCATTGCGCGCCAAGGTGCAAGCGGCGTCCGGTGCGAGCTCGCGCGCGTCGTCGACGGGCACGCTACGGCGTTCAATCAGCAACCCCTCCGCTCCGTCGTCGCTTCCGTCGCGGTCACGTCGAACGAGCACGCGGCCATTGCGATAGAGCGAGGGCTCGACCGACGGATCGAGATAGTTGAAGCTCCCCGTCGAGCTTCCCGCTTCGGTCGTTCCGCGCATGGGTTGAGAGGACTGAACCATGGAAGCTCTTCTACCATATGGGCAGTCTGTGGTTCACGCTTCCACGTACCCGGCTCCAGGGGGACGTTGTTTGGCTGTGAGCGAGCGTCTCTGGAAGTGCTCGGGGAAGGGTCTGTGGGCTATTGGTTCGTGGCTCAACCGGCCCGTAGCAGCCCGTCGACCCGAGCCTGGTTTTCGGTGAGCCCCTCCAGGAAGGCCCGGTGCAGGGCTAGCTTATACCGTCGGTGCAGCTCGGGTTTCTTGCTTCGCCCGGCCTCTGGATCCGCGGCCACTTCTATCGCAAGTGCTTCGGCGGCGCGGATCTGATCTGCGAGAGGTGGCATGTGCGCGAGGTCATGCACAAGTGCCTGCCGGAGCCTGCCTTGCTGTGCGAACCCCGGATGTTTGTCTGCCATCAGCCAAAAAGAGCGGGCGACCTGTCGATTGCGCTCGCAGAAATTGGTGAGGTCGTTGGGGTGGTCGTGATAGGCGATGGCTTTCGGGCGGTATAGAAGACGCACGCCCGATGTTTTCAGACGTACACCCAGGTCCGTGTCCTGGTAGCCATAGACGAGGCGCTCGTCAAACAAGCCGCACTCGATCAGGTCGTGTCTGCGCGCCGAGAAATTGGGTGCATAGCAACATCCAGGTGACATGTCGTCACCGTCGGTGATCGTACCAAAGGCGAACTGTGGGCCATCCGTTGCCAGGTACTCCATGAAGGGGGTCATTTCGATGTGATCCGCGTAGGGAATGGCGCCGCCCACCCCGACTCGCTCGGAGCGCTCCGCATGCGCCCGAAGGTGCGCTTGGAGCAGATCCTGGTGCGCAATGATGTCTGCGCAGGTCAGAAAGACGAGGTGGCCTTCTGCATGCTGGATGCCCCTATTCGTGGCTGCAGACTGGCCACGGTTGTCGCAACCGTCGAATACCCGCGTCGCGACGGGTAGCTGCAGCGCCTCGACGATCGGGCGTGCAGGGGCGCGCGACCCGTCGTCGACCACAACGATCTCATACGTGCTCGGGTCCAGTCCCTGGCTGCAGAAGCTCCGAAGGCTGGCCTCCAGCGTGCGCTCGTTTTCGTAGTAAGGCATGACAACCGACAGCAGGAGGCTCGATTCGCTATGCTTGGGCTTGCCGGATGGTGCGCAGGCGGCTCCGTTCGCGTCGGCCCGCGAAGGCTGTGCGGGCTTGGCACTCCCGGTATCAGCGACCGGGAGCTTCGACAGATCATGAAGGTGAGCATGCAGCGCGCAGATGGCATCGATCTCCCCGCTCACCGCGTGGGCGCCGAAGGTGGCTTCAAGCTCCCGTCGCAGGTTCTCGGAGCCCGTCTGGTGCTTCATCTCGCTGTCGACGAACGCGCGGATCGAAGCCAGTTGTTCCTGGGTCGGTTCCGCTGCGTACCCAAGGAAGCGTGCGAGCCGGTTGACCTCCGGTGCGAGCTGGCTCATCAATGTCTCGTAGTGAACGACCAGCAGGCGCTCTGGTTGTTTGCGCGCGCAATGGAGCGCGTGGGTGTTGTAGAATCGCCACGCGCGCAGTCCGTCGGCCAGTGAGAGGCAGTCGCGCGCCCGTAGCGATTGGGCAACCGCGAGCGGGTCGCGTACACACAGCACCACGCAGGCTTCTGGTGCGGCGAGCCACCACGTGGGAAGCAGTAGCGAGATCCGCGGATCTTTTATCCCCCAGCGCCCGTGCGCACTCATCTTGTGCGACAATTGCCGCAGCTCCTCAAAGGAGGTCTTGGAGATCTTGCGTGGGGTCACCACGGAGTCAGCGAGCCATTCCCAGTCGGTGCGCACGCCGATCGCGTTCTTCTGGATGCGCGCATGCAATGCTTGCCCTTGCAGGTCTTCCCAATGGCCCTTTTCGTTGCTCGGATCGGCCGCCGTGTGCACGCCAGCCAGTTGGTCGCCGAGTGCCACGCCCAAGAGATTCAAGACCCGCGTGGTCATCGATGTTCCACTACGGTGCATGCCACAGACGAGCACCGGCCCGGTTTGGGCCGCCGGATGAGAACGGGGGGCCGCGCTGGTTGCCGACAGCTTTCCGGCATGCCGAGGGACCGGGATTTGGTCGATCGCGATTCGACCGGCTGGCCGGTGGGCCGCCGGTCCAGAGCGTTCCAGCCTCCCCAGGCCGTCGGGCGCGAGGTTCCAGGCGGTCCGCCACAGGCGAGGCACGCCCCCGCCTTCGCACCCGGTCTCCGGAATCGCTACCACCTCCCTGCCCGCATAGGGCAGCGCGCGGCGTAGCAGGTCGTAGGAGGCGGGTTGCAGCCGCTTGGCGGGCTCGAGCGCGAAGGACCATTCGTGGTCCGCCATATGCGCCGCGGCAGCCCAGGCCGCGCGTGCGTTGGTTTCGCTGGCAAGCATGCGTACACGTAGCTTGGGCCCTGCGTCCAGCGCCACTTCGAGTAGCTCACGGGTGTCGACCGTCACGCACACTTGTTCCACGTATGGCAGCGTGGTGGACAAGAAGCCCGTCAGGTCCTCGCATTTGGTGTCCTCGCCGCGGGCGACCGAGACGACCGAGATTCCTGGACGAAGATAGTCACCGGGGCTGGCCATCGGCCACCTCCGTGCGGTTCAGCGTGTAGTGCAGTAGCTGTTGCATACGATGCTCATAGGTATGTTCGGCCATCACCCGGGCCCGAGCCGCGTCGGCGATGGTCCGGCGTTGTTCTGGGTGATGAAGGAAGTGGTCGACCTTCTCGCGAAGATCCCGCGCAGACTCGAACGTCACGATTTCCTCGGGGCCGAAATGCTCGGCCAGCAGCGTCCGGCGATCGACCAGTTGGAAGCGTCCCATCCCCGCCACGTCAAACGTTCGCGGGTTGATGAAGTCGAACACCGTCTCACCGGGTAGGCGGGAGTGCAGGTTGATGACGATGTCGGCCCCGGCGTATACGCGACGCTCGATGTTCCGGTCGAGATACTCCTCGCCGGCACGAACACAGGTGGACAGGGGACCAGGTACTTGGGCCCAACCCTTGCCCCACAGCGACAGTCCCCGGTCCGCTAGCGACGAGAACAGGTCGATGCGGTTTTGGTACGGGCTACCAAAGAAGCACAGGGCCGAGCGGTAAGGGTCATCGTCGGTGGGCCAAGCTGGCTTGGTTGCTTCTGGGCTTGTCGCGAGCGGGAGGTACGCATGGTTACGTGCGCCCGCCTCTGAAAGGGCCTCCGCGAAGGGGCCCTTCTGAAACCGCAGGATCCAGTCGTAGTGGGGGGCCACCGCACGCCAGGTCAAAAACCGTTCAAAGTGCTCGATGAACCAGAGCGCAGAGACGGTGCCGGCAGCGCGCAGTTCCGCCAACAGGTCGTGTCTGACCGGTGCTTGCGCGAGGGCGACAACCAGCTCTGGGTTGGTGCAGGACAGAGCATCCTCGATGTGCCCACGGACGGCCCCGAAGAAGGCCAGCTGGGCGTCTTGCGTTCCCCGCTTGCGCGCCTCCATATAGTCGGCCGCGAAAGGTCGCATGTCCATGAGGGCCGCGTCGTGCCCCAGAGCCGCCAGTGCGCGCTGTGCCTGGGCTGCCACGGGAAACGTCCCGCCGAAGATCGGCGAAACCACCGCGACCCGCTTTGGGGTGGCGGCATCGGTCATGCGTACTTGACGTAACATTTCTCCTCGACGATGGCCGAGCCGAGCAGTTCGTTGATGCGGCGCTTGGCAGCCGCTCGCTCGTCATTGGTGTGATAGACCGATCTTGCCAGGGCGATGAAGGTGGCCCCGAAGTCACCATCTCGTTCATGCCTGCGTAGACGGTCCTCCACGTCCCAGAGGGTGCGGTTGGCGCGATCGAGGCGGACCACCAGCGCGGCCAGCTCCGGCGATTCGGGGATCCCTCGGTCGCGCTCGGCCACCAGCAGGGAAAGCTCCTGCTCGACGTGGGCGAGCGCCGCGGTGTCCCTGATCTCGCTCTGCTTGATCTGCAGGATGGAGATCTTGTCGAGCAGCTCACCTGGCGAGACGATGATCCTGAGCATCATGCGGCTCGCTTCTCGCATTGCGCCTCTAGCGCCGTGCGTACGCTGGCGACGACCGGATCCCAGGCGCCCGCTGTCCGTTGTCGAAACAGTCGCATGCTCGGGTACCAGCGGTTGCCAGACAGGCCCCAGCGAAAGTCGGGGACCTTCGATAGCAACATCCAGACTGGCGCGCCCATCGCTCCGGCGAGGTGGGCGACGGCCGTGTCCGTGGTGATCACCAGATCGAGGGCCCCGATCAGGGGGGCGGTTCCCACGAATGCCTTGCCAGGGGGGTCGAGGGTGTTGCCCAGGTCCTCGACGCAGTCGGTGGGCAGGTCCGCAAGCTGTTCGCTGCCATGCCCTCGCTGCAGACTGACGAAATGGCAGCCGGGTACATCCAGCAGGGGTTCGAGTCGCCGCAGGGACACAGAGCGCTCTCGGTCGGCCCGGTAGCTCGGATTGCCCTGCCAAGACAGGCCCACGCAGAACCGATCGTCCGGCAGGCGCGCCCGCCAGGCCGCCACCTCCTCGGGGGCCACTTCCAGGTAGGGCTCGGGAGCCGCCAGCTGGCTGCCGACCCCAAGCACATGGGGTAGGCTCATCAGGGATACCAAGGCGGTATCTGGCGGTGCGTGCGCATCCGCCTCCAGTGGCTCCAGCCGTACCGGTCCGCGGTACCCGGCACGCAGCAACGCAAGCAGTTCGGACCGGCAGTGCAGCGTGGTACAGCGCGCGCGCGCCGCGGCGGCTTCTGCGAACCGCAGAAACTGCAGCGTGTCGCCCAGCCCCTGCTCTCCCACGATCATCAGGTCGCGGTCGGGGATGGGTGCGCCCTGCCAGGTTGCGCGGCCAAAGAGTTTGTGGGACGGCAGCCTAAGACGCGCCTCGAAATGATCGAAGCCCGTTTCGAAGTCCCCCAGCAGCAGTTCGGTCAAGGCCAGGTTCCACATGACGTCCGGGTCCCCGGGAGCCAAGCGCAAGGCGGTCTGCTGGGCCCTGAGGGCTTCGTCGACCCGGCCGAGTCGCTTGAGGGCGATGCCAAGGTTCTCGTGTGCCTTTGCGTGCCCGGCGTCGAGCCTGGTGGTCTGTTCAAAGACGCACACCGCTTCGTCGACCTGCTCGGCGTTCAGGAGCGCGGTGGCGAGATTGAAGTGCGCGACGGCGACCTGGGGCGCCAGGCGCGCAACCGTGCGGAACGCGGTGATGGCCTCCTGCAGGTGACCCGCGGCCAGGCGCGCGGTGCCGAGGTCGCTCCAGTACTTGGGATCGCGCGGTGCCCGCGCCACGGATGTTTCATGGGCGGCCACCGCGTCGGCGGCGCGGCGCAGGCCCAACAGCGCCCGGCCGAGGCAATTGCTGGCCTGGGCGGCGTGCTGCTCGAATGCCAGCAGCCTTTCAGCGTACATGCGGGCGCGCGCGTGCTCTCCCAGTTCGAGGGCCAGCTGGGAGAGGCTCAGGAGGCGGTCTCCGTTGTGAGGGTCCAGCGACACGGCCTCTTCGAGCGCTTTCAGGGCCTCGTGTCTTCTGCCTCGTCGCAGGGCCGCGAGCGCGAGGACATGCAGTCCATCCGGGCGCCGATGTACATCGGGCAGGGCTGTCTGCGCGAGGCGTTCGGCCTCGGCCAAATCGCCCCGTTCCAAGCACTGTAGCGCCTGTTCGATGGTACTCATGTGCCGCTTGTCCTGCGGATTCCGCCCTGTCATCGGCCCACGCGGATCTGCCGGAACCTGTCACCTCTCACCACAACAACGGCCAACCGGTCACCAGGATTGAGGGCCGCCCCTGTGCGCGCGCCGAGGATCAGGTGCGCGAGGGTGGGCATCCTCCGTTCCCAAACGACGGTGTGAAAGCCACCGGGCTCAAGTCCGTCTGAACGGTCGGGCGCAATCCAGCGAGCGGAAAGTGTGGATGACTGTGATACACCCCGGGAGCATGAACTCGCCCGTTTTGCCCGTGTTTCGCCGTGAAGGGCCGCTCTTCGTACCGACCGACGCCGCCCCAGGACCCTGGAGCCCCGACGCGCTTCACGGCGGTCCCACCTGTGGATTGTTGGCACGGGGGCTCGAGCGGGAGGTGGACGATCCCTCGATGCTACCTGCCCGACTCAGCGTCGATCTCTTTCGTGCCGTGCCCAAGGCGCCGCTCCAGGTACGCACCCGCAGGGTTCGCGATGGTCGGCGTATCAAGGTAGTCGATGCGTCCATCCTTCATGAAGACACGGAAGTGGCACGGGCGAGTGGGCTCTTCCTGCTGCGGACCGACGATTCGATCAACGAGCCGTGGCCGCGCAAGATGCCTGGACCCGACGGCATCGAGACGACCTCCCTGGGTGGTAGACGTGCGCAATCCGCCTCCCGACCCAAGGGGTTTCACACCACGATCGAAACCCGGTGGGCGACTGAGCGCGGTCAGGGTCCGCAGGCCGCTTGGTTCCGCATGCCCGGAGATCTCGTGGAGGGGGAGACCACCAGCCCCTTTGCACGGGCCGCCGCCGTGGGTGACTTTGCCAACGCGGTCGCGAGCTTTTCGATGCCGCGGCGTGAGGGAACGCGAGGCCCCATCTTCATCAATACCGACACGACGCTGTACATGTCCCGGGAGCCGGTGGGGGAGTGGATTGGGATGGCTGCAGACTACGGGGTCGAACGCGAGGGCATAGGTCTCGTGGAAGTCATCCACTTCGATGCCGAGGGTCGCTATGGTCGTAGCGTCCAGGCCCGGCTCGCGAACCGCCGTTAGCGACCTTGAGTCAGCGTTTCGTGAACGCTTGAGTCAAGTCTGATCGCGTTCCCTTGCGGGTTAGATGCGTTTGGAGAAGGTCGCTAGCGAGCTCGCGCTGGCGGGCTCCGGCGAGGAGCTGCAAGCGAGGGTGGTTTCCGGCCCTTTCTTGTCGCCTTCGCGCACGAAAAACCCGGCGCCGGTTGAACCGACGCCGGGTCAGTAGTGGCGCCCGGCCTAGGCGGGCGCGCTGCGGCCGGTCCGGCCTACTGGACGCGCCGGGCGCCCGAGCAAATCGAACCGCCGGTGCGCGAACCAAACACGATGCACATTTCGCCGGTTTCCACTTCGTTGGCGAAGCGCAGGGGGCGATCGCCGCGGTTGGTGACGTCGCAGAGGAAGTGGATCTCGTCGCCCGCCTTGGCGTTGAGGATGCCGGTATAGCCCCCGTCTTTCATCTCTTCCAGCGAGGGGGTCGGGTTGGTCGTGATGCTGTCGAACTGATAGGTCGGCATATCGTAGTAGTCGAACGACTCGTACAACGTGACCGACTCGCCGTCCGCCTGTTCCATCCAGATCGCGAAGCGCGAGGTCGAGGAGTGCCGATGGCCGTTGAGACGAACGATTCGCGTGTCCGCCGTGACGGGGCATGCGTAGTGCAGCTCGCGGTGCTCACCCGGAGGGATGTTGAGGTCGAGCGGATTGCCGAAGATCCCGATGCTTCGCAGTTCCTCGGTAACCTCGGCCTGCTCCTTGTACCAGATGTTGATCCAGACCTCTCGCAGCATCATCTCTTCGCCGAAGTTGAAGTGGTGCAAGTTCAGCGAGAACTGCTGACGGGGATCCATGCGAGCTCCCAGGTTTTCGTTCTCGGGCGCAACCTCGAGCGACATGGGCCGGTCCTGGTCCGGGCGCTGGGCGCCAGGGAACGTGCGGCCGCTGCCGCGACCCACGCCGAGACCTTCCAACGAGGCCGGGCCATCTTCGCGATCCCCACTGAGCATGGTGTTGATCATGTGGTGAGAGCCGGCCCGCATGCGGATGTTCACGCGGTAGAAGTAGCGCTCTTCTTGATTGGTGGCTTCCGAGTAGTAGTAGTCGTTGAATTCCTGGCCGGGGCTCATCAGGAACCAAGGTGCCGGGTCATCGTAGCTTTCGGGTGACACCTTGACCTGTGTTCCGAGCTCGGGGTCTGGTGGCAGAATGCACCACTCGTCGCCGGGGAAGCCCGAGTTGTACGAGGGATCGGCATCGATGCACCGGATCGCGAACGGGTTGTTCCTGACCCCGTGGTAGGGAGCGCATGTGTTCGGTAGCACATCACCCCCTGGGCTGTGGGTCAGGCCTTCCACGTCGAAGCCACGGCAGTCGTCGGGCAGGTCCGCGAATGCGGTGGTCGGGTCCGTGGTATCCACCCCATCAGCGCCCGGGTTGCTGTCGCCCGGCTCCCCGGCAGCCCCTTCTGGATCGCTTGCCTCGGGTGCTTCCTCCAGGTCCTTGGCGGCCCCAGGGTCTCCGGCCATGTTCTCCGGGGCGTCTGCTTGTTCGCCACCGGTCGGGTTCTGCTCTGCGGGCATGTGATCCGCATCGCTGTCGGTTTTCGTTTGGGCCTGGCTCTCTGTTCCGGAAGCGCCTGCGGCGGGCGGGCTGACCTGGCTATCGCCTCCAGGTGCTTCAGCCGAAGGCGACGAATCGCCTTCGCCGGAGCAGGCCAGCAGTCCCATGCCCAGGACGCTTGCCGTGAGCATGCGTCTTGCTGTCTGAGTCATTGTTCACCTCCCACACTTGACGGCTCGCAATATGGTCACCAATCGCTCCTTGACGCAAGCGTGTATGTTTCCGCTGCATTAGCGATTCGCGCCCGGTTGCGGCCGTATTCGTCAAAGGGGGCTGCCTTGCTGGTTTTGCTGGCGGGTCCATCGCCTGACAAACGGGTTCACCTTTGCGCGGCTTGGGCAGATGGGGGAGCCCCATTGTAGGGACTGATCGCTGACCACGATCTGGAGTTGCGCGCTCCCGACGGTTGGGGTGACGGGCGAATGGGCGACCGCACCCAAAAGCTCATCCCGGCACGTCATGCCAATTTGGGAAGGGACGCGGACCCAGTTTCCCGGTGCCAACGGGGTCGCTAAGCAGCCGGCCGTGAAGTTTTCGCATGATGTCCGTGCCGGCGGTCGTTTAACCCCTTATGTCGCATCGCCGGCGCCGCGTGGCTTTCCCGAGCAGGCGCGGGTGTTTGGTGGCGGTGTTCGGGTCGAGGCGGCCTACGAAGGAATCCATGGGGCCACTCCAGCTGGTCCCATCTCGAGAACGACTACAGCATGTTGAATGTACCAACGCTACGTCGCGGCGGGATCACCGCGTCCCGCTCATCTCACGTCCATGTGCGTGGCAGCTACTCGCGTCGCGCCGCATCGGCGCTTCCGATTGGGGTGTGTTGTCTTGGTATCCTCCTTGCGAGCACCGGTTGCGGCGCCGCCCCGGACCCGGATCCGCTGCGCTCCACCAGCGCCGGACAGCGACCTACCAAGGCCGCGATGATGCCTGCTGCCCAGCCCGCCGTGGAGCACGGCACCGCAGGGGGGGACCCTGCCGATGCCCCTACACCCATGGACGGTCAAGACGCCCCGGCCGCCGGCCGCGGCTCGACGGAAGAACCCCCCGGGGATGACACTGCAGGCGGTGGCGATCCGGGCATGACGGAACCGCGTCCCGGGGACGGAGACCGTTCGGCCGATCCGGGGACTACGAACCCCTCGATGGATAGCCCGGATGGTCTCAGGGACCCGGACACGGTCGACGAAGGCGTCGATCCGGAGGGCGAAGCGTTCATGGCGGCCTGTCAGGCACTGGTGTCGGAAGCGAGCATGAATTGGCGGGACTCGGTGCTGCAGACCGATCAGGCCATCGTGACCTGCCTGGCGAACTCCCTGGGGCGTCCGGTGGGCTACGGGGAGGCGGCCGTTGGGGGCTACGACCCGGATGGCGGGAGCCGGTTGACCGTCATCACCAGGGACAGTGACGTGTCGGTCGAGCAGCAGCTGGCCGACGCCATCTCGGGGGATGACCACAACTGGATCGTTTTCGACAAGCGGGATTTTGCGGAGCCAACGGCTGTGGCGCTCTACCGACTTGGCTGCGGGGATCCCGATGTGTTGTCCGCGCTTGGTGTCGATGACCCCGCCCTGTGCACCGACCATTCGGCCTGGTGTGCCGCACGCGGCGTCTCGGCCAGCGCGTGCCCGGCGGCCTTTTTCAACGATCGCTTGAACGACAAGGACCTTCCGATTCGCAATCTCCGAATCGGCTCCAACAAGACCATCGATGGGCGCCATAGCCACCCGTACTTCCTTTTTAGTGGCTTCGCGATTGGTGCCGACTCAGGTGGCGAGCCACTGGAGACGTCCAACAGTGTGATCGTGACCAACCTGTCTTTCCAGGGAGCCGGACACACCGAGGACCACGGTCTCGATCCGGACATGATCCGCGCAACCGGTGCCTCCCACGACATCTGGATCCACCAAAACACCTTCGACCTCACCGGTGACGCGGCGTTCGACGTCAAGGTGGGCGCCCATGACATCACGATCTCGTTCAACCGTGTGAAGGACGTGAAGCGGGCGTCGCTGCATGGGTCCAGCGACAGCCGCGAGATCAATGCGCAGATCACGACTACAATGCATCACAACGCGTTCATCACCAGCGATGCGCTGTACGACACATTCGGGGGCACGGGCCGGCGTGTACCGTTGATTCGACGCGGGCAATCCCATCTGTTCAACAACGTGTTCTATGGGTATCGCAAGGACGTGCTAAGCGTTCGGGTCGGCGCCCGCGTGGCCTTCGAGGACAACCTGTTTCTCGCGAACCCCGATGCGATCGGCGACGACGACTTGGAGTATCTTGTCGAGAGCCTGCTGAGAGACTATCGGGAAGGCGGGCTGCGCATTACCGGCAGCCGCGTGGCACTGTCAGACGCGTCCTATCACTTGCAGGCCGGGGCATCCGCAGACCTATCGGCCTCCTTCGGGAGCACCCCCAGCATGGGCGACGGCTACAGCCAACGTTCTCGGGACGCGATTTCGGCCAACCGTCTCTCTGCCGGGCAGGAGCTGGTGGACTACGTGATGGCGACTGCCGGCAAGGGCGCTTCGCCACCGTTCAACAGCCGCTAGCCCGGATCATTCATGACTTCGACGCCGCCTCGCTTGTCCTTCGACGCCACAGGACTTTCGCCGCCCTAGAAAATACAGGCAGCGTTCCCGTCGGTCGTCGAAAGCCCTATGAAGCCGAATCCCTGCGCGATCCGACGCCGAAGTCACGAATGGTCCGGGCTAGCCCGCATCCATCACCAAGGCACGTGATGATCGTGCAAGTGATCGGCTTCGCAGGGCTTTCGGTGAAGGAGGGAATACTCGCTGTATTTTCGACTGAAGCGAAAGCCCTGCGGAGTCG
>JAPPOR010000709.1 GCA_028817905.1 Myxococcales bacterium | reverse complement strand
GTCCCCTCCCACGCCATCATCATCGCCGCACCCGATCCCCAGAAGCGCGGCGCAAGTTATCCAGGCAATCCATCTCATGTTCGCTCCATCTCCCTTCTCCGCGGGGGCCCTTGAGCAGCCGCCCGCACAAGAGCCTGTGCCCTCGAGGGGGAGAGAAGCGAAGAATCACTTTGTGACAGAAAATGGGACCACGCGTCCTGTCGTGATCAGGCTTCCGCACGCATTCCGCTCACTTGTCCACTGGCAAGCAATGCCTCACCCAGCGTTCGGAGCAGGTCACTCGCGGCCGGTCGCAGGGCCCGGTCGTGCATCCGCAGCATGGCTACGCCTGCGACCAAGTCCACGCCGTCACGCGATCCCGCCAACATCACTGGAAAGTAGGTCTGACCACTACCGGTCGTCCAGAGGTCCGATGCACCAGCAGCGGCCCGCTCATCCTGTGCCGTCACGGTAACGCTTACCGCGCTCAACAGCTCCGCACTTAGAAAGGCGTCGACGTGCTCGCGCAGTTGCTCATCGGCCTGGACCTCGCCCACCGTTGCAAGCGAGCTCAGGCCGCGATGCGAGACGCCGAAGAGACAGGCATCGTCCACGCCGTAGTGCTCGGTGAGCAGGCCGAGCATCGCCCTGGCTCTGGCGTCGTCGTCGGAGATCTCACATAGCCTGCGCACTTGGTCGCGATCGCTCGTTCGCTGCCCCTCCGCGAGTTCGTCTCCAAACCCGGCTGCCATCGCAGCGGCCAATAAGCGCTCGTACTTGGCCGTCAGCGCCGGACCATGGTCCGTCGTGTATCGCTCCGCGCACGCGTGTAGCGCGGCCAAACAGGCAGCGGCGTCCCCCCGCCGGATCGCAAGCCGAGCCCGCGCTTCATGGACGAGCCCAACGGGGACCCCGGCGATCGCCTCCCGCTCCAGACACGCTTGTGCGCGGCTCAGGCTTTCCTCCGCCGCTTGGTAGTGCTCCGCTTCCGTCTCCGTCCTCGCACATGCGACGCTGAAGCGCACCACGTTGGTCGGCTCGAAGTCTTCCCGCTGGGCGAACGCCACGAGGTCGCGCGCGAGTTGTAGCGATTCCTCCAGCCGTCCGAGCTGTCGCAGCGCGACCACCCGGCGATGCACCGAGTGTGGCCAGGCGAGGTGCTCCCCTGGAGCGGTCAGCTCGCACGCTTGCTCGTAGTCCCTCAGGGCCTCTTGCAGCTCACCACGCAGTCGGCGGACGTCACCAGCATAGATCATCGCCCAGGGCCGCCAGCCGGGGTAGCGATCCGCTTCCTGCTCGACCCGCCGCAACGCACCCTGAAGACCGACGAGGTCCTCGCACATCTCGTAACCCCAGGCCTCGTAGAGCACGCTCATGGCCAGCAGAGGATTGGGCTCTACATGCTGCACCTCGAGTAGCTCCATGCGCTCCCTGCACCGCTCCGCCTCCGCCGTGCGACCTGCATAGATATGGCAGAGCATCCGGACCTGCCAGGCCAACGCCGCGAAGGATGGCACCTCGGCGAGCCGGTCTGCTCGCTCCAACGCCGATGCCTTGCCCTGCTTGGCCTCGTCCATCGCGGCGCAATAGATGCAAGCGGCGGCCGCGTGGCGGCGCACGTTCTCCTCGAGCCCGAGCGAATCGTCCTCAAAGCGGCGGGCGCAGGCAAGGAAGCGGTGTACGACGCGCTTCTCGCGCGCGGCCCGGTCAGCCGAAGCGCACGTCAGCTCGTAGAGGAGATCGAGCACCGGGGCCAGCGGTCGCAGCGGCTCAAGCCAGGCGGCCATGCTCGCAAGCTCGGGCGTGGCCAGCGTTCGAGCGTGCACGCTGGTCAGTGACCGCACCACGACCGCGAGCGATCGGATAGCGTCCACGGGAGGCAGGCCGCGTTCGGCTATTGGTGTCGCTTCGAACTTCGCCACGGCACGATGCAGACAGTGGCTCATGCGAGCCGCTGGCTCCAGATCCGCATGTTCCTCCCAGAAGATGAGACCGGTATCCTTCCGAAGGCGCTCCAGGGCGGGTCCGCAGTGCCGCGCATAGTCAGGATCGAGCGCGGACGCGGAGCGCAACAGCAGAACGCGTATCAAGTGGGCCTCCACGACCGTCAAGCGATAGCGAGCAGGGTCCGTGATCACGAGCTCGAGCACCGCGAGTTGATGGCGCGCCGGGGTCTCGCCCTCGTCCGTGTTCAGACATGGACGAACGCGGTCCAGGCATTCTTCGGAACGCCCAGCATGGTGGTAGTGGTACGCGATTGTAAGCGTGTCGTCTCCGCAAGCTGCGTGCGTTTCTGCCAAAGTGAGGTGTGCTGCAACCCGCTGTTCCGGCTCCAGGCCGTCGAGTAGCGCGTTGGCGAAAGCGCGATGCCGGAACGCAAACCCCTCTCGGTGGCGCACCAGGAAGCCACAACGAAGCAACTCGTCCAGGCGCGCCGAGGCGCCTTCGACAAGGCGGCTACAGCGTGTTCGGTCGAGCAGCGACGGGTCTGCTGCAAGGGCCAGGGCAACGGCGAGCGCACGCGTCTGCGCGTCGAGTGCGGCGGCCGCCTGTCGCTGGGCCTGCTCCATCGTCTCAGGTAGCACCACTTCGTCGAGCTGGGTCGGAAGTCGCCAACTGCCCCGCTCATACTGCACGACACCGGTGTCTACCAAGTGCTGAGCGAGCTGCATCGTGTCGCGCGGATTCCCGCGCGCCGCCCGGTGAATGCGGTCTGCGACCAGCGTCGCATTGGGCACGTCGCCGAACACCGACCGCAACAGCGCCGCGGTATCCTCCGGTGCCCACCGGGAGAGGTCCAGGAGCCGGCTGGCGGACCGAAGCATGCGAAGCGGAGTCGAATCTTCCTGCTCGTTTGCCATGGGCAGGCTGGAGAATACGAGCAGCTTGTGTGTGCCGGCAGCCCTCGCCAGCAGAGCAAAGACAGCCAGGGAGCGAGCATCCGCGCGCTGGGCGTCATCGATGGCGAGCAGCAGAGCGCGCTTGCCCGCCAGGGCGAGTACCTCCTCGGCGATGCGGGCGTGTACGTCCTGGCGCTGCGTGTCGCCACCCTCCTCGTCTATCTCCACGGGGTCCAACACCTCACGAAGCCTGTCACCTGCGGCGGATGGCAGTCCCCGCTCCCATTGTTCGACCGCATCGCGCAGCGCCCCCAGCGTCGCGCGCGACTGCGTCCCTGCTGCGACACGCGCTACCAGGGCGCCGACCAGCTTGGCCTCCATCACGCAAGCGTCCAGCATGCGGGTCGCACCCGCACCCGGCGCCCCCTGCACAACGATGCTGCCGCCCCGTCCCCGGGCGGCGCGCACGATGGCCTTTCGAATCCTGGTGACCTGTCGGTCACGACCGACGAGCGTAGGCGTTGTCAGATAGGCTCGAACGACCCCCATGTCAGGGTCACGGGATAGGCCGCCGATGGCGGTCAGCCGGTCGATGACCTCGGCCGCCTGCTGGGGCCGCCCCGTGGGGTTGGGGCTCATCAGTGACATCACCAAGGCATCGAGCGCCGCAGGCGCGCTGGGAACCATCGTCGCGAGCGGTCTGGGTTTGGTCCGCCACGCATCGCGCAACTCCGCAAGCTCGCGGACTTCGTACGGACGACGACCGGATAGCAGCCAATAGGCCAAGACCCCGAATGAGTAGAGATCCGAACGCTGGTCGAGCGGCTGGCCGTAGGCCGCTTCCGGAGGAACGAACGCGGGCGTACCGACAAAGCTAGGAGGTACCCCCATCGACGTGAGCGCACCAAAGTCGAGCAGCTTGGCGCGACCGTCGCTCGTACACCGCACGTTGCGTGGATTGACATCCCGATGAACCAGGCGACGCGAATGAACGATCGCGAGCGAACTGGCAACATCTCGCAACAATGCGCAGGCGCGTTCAACGGGCAGCGGCGCAACTGACCGCAGGTCGTCGCCGTCAAGCAACTCCATCGTGTAGAAGGGCCCTGCCTGTTCACAGACGCCGTAGTCGTAGACGCGAATGATGCGCGGGTGGGCAAGCTGTTCAAGGGCGTGGTACTCGCGCTGCAAGAACCCCTCGTGATCGATCACACGGCGGCCTTCCCGTGGCTTGGACAGCTTCAGGGCCAGGCGATCATCGCGTGCCCGATCCCGCACCTGAAGGATCCAGCCCATCCCCCCTTCGCCCAAGAGGCTCTCCACGTCGAAGCGGTCGGCGATCCGCTCGGGGATGGCCTGCTCCGCCACCTCGCTCGCCTGCGCTCCCTCGCGCCTAATGGAACTCCTGCGCACCCAGTCAACTACCCTTGCCAGTCAATTGTACCCACAGACTGGCGAGTAGGCCCACCCCCCGACCCCCCAGTGGAGATTCCACTGCGAGCTACCCACACTGCGCCCCACATGCGCCGACCTGCAGCCGCCTACATTTGTCAGTGTCGACCCCGCCGGAACCCGCCCCCCCCGTGGGGTCGTTGGGCACGGGCCGGCAAGGAAGCCCGCCGCACCCGCGGCGGGGGGGCAATCGGGGGCGATGACGAGCCGACCGGTGGTGG
>JAPPOR010000339.1 GCA_028817905.1 Myxococcales bacterium | reverse complement strand
GCGAAGCCGATCACTTGCACGATCATCACGTGCCTTGGTGATGGATGCGGGCTAGCCATCGACCAGGAGCGTGCGGAACTGGGAGTCGTCCCGCGCGAGCTCCGCGTGGCTGCCGCGAGCGACCACCTTGCCACCCGACAGCACGAAGATCTGCCGCGAGTAGCGCGCCACGGAAGTACGGTGTGAAACGAACAGAATCGTTCTGGCGGGCGTGAGCTCCATCAGATTGGACAGCACGCGTTCCTCCGTTTCCCGGTCCAGGGCGCTGGTGGCTTCGTCGAGAACGAGCACGCTCGGGTCGCGATAGATGGCGCGGGCGATGCCGATCCGCTGCCGCTGACCTCCGCTGAGCCTCAGCCCGCGGTCCCCCACGACTGTCTGGTAACCCTCCCCCAATTCGTCCGCGACGAACTCGTGCATCTCCGCAAGCCGCGCTGCGGCAACCATGCGCTCCTCGTCGATGGCCTCGTCTGGCTCACCCATCGCGATGTTGCGCGCAATCGTGTCATCGGTGAGGTAGATAGTCTGCGGCACGTACCCGATCGATGCCTGCCAGCGACGTACGTTGTCGCGGCCGATCGGTGCCCCATCGATGACCACCTCACCCGCTTCGGGTTCAAGCAGCCCCAGGATCAGGTCGATAGCGGTCGACTTGCCGGCTCCGGTCTGCCCCATGACGCAGGTCATGCAGCCCGCTTCCACCCGCATACTGAGGCCGTCTACCGCGTGCCCGCGCGTGCCCGGGTACTGATAGCGAACGTCGCGCACATCGATCGCCTCTCGTAGTCCCAGGGGCGTGCCCGAGTCGTCGTTGTCGGGAACCTGGGGCTCGAAATCTCGGCACACGAGCTCGAGGCCCGGTGCGTTGTAGCGGATGTCGTCGAACTGGTGAAAGATGTCCTTGAGGGCGGGAATCAAGCGGTACGCCGCGAACGCGTAGAGCGCGATCATCGACAGGGCTTCACTCGAATCGCCACTGGCATTCAGAAAGTACAGCGTCATCGCGATGATGCCGCCGAAGGCAAGGGCTTCCAGACCATGATGCGGAAGGATCTCGAGGGTATCGTGCTGAATCGAGTTCCGAACCGACTGCAGATGCGGCCGCGCAAGGCGCTCCACGAAGGCCTTCTCGCGCCCTAGGATCTTGATCTCTTTCGCCCCGTCGAGCGCTTCGCGTGTGCGCTGTGCCACCTCGGTGGTCAGCGCGGTGAACTCCTCACCAAGCCGCGAAACGCGTCGTTGGATGGTAAAGAATAACAGCACGTACGCCGCTCCCAATACCAGGAGCGTGGTGATCGTCACTAGCGGGTCTACCAAGAACAGAACCCCAACGATCAAGCCAGCCGCCACGACGTCGGCGATCAGTCCAATCCCGGACATGAGCGTTCCCACCACGACGCGTTCGATCTCAACCGACAGTACCTTGTACAGCTCGGCAGGACTGCGACGCAGGAACAGCAAATAGGACTGGCGCAGGTACTTGTCCAGCAACCGCATGGACAGGTCGTGCCGCCGCAGGTAGCAGAACCTGAAGGTCAGCCATGCACCGAGCGACCCGAGTCCATTGCTGACGATCAACAGGAGAAACGAAAAGCTGCCCAATGCCACGAGGAAGGATTTGTGGTCGTTGAAGGCCAGCGCCTCATACAGGAAGCGGAGGTAGGGATTGGTGTCGATGACACTGGTGTCGACGACGACTGCGATGAACGGCATGATCGACGCGATCCCCGCAACCTCCACCGCAGCCAACACAATCGTGTTGGAGGTCAACACGTAGAAGTGCATGAGCTCGCTCGGGGTCAAGATGCCCCGCAGCATTCGCCAGTATCGCCACATGGGGTATTCCTACGCCGAAGCGGACGCGGAGGGTACTAGATGTGAACCTCCCCGCAAAGTTGCTGAACGAGCCCAACCCCGACGCAAGGTCGTTAGCGGGGCTCCGCCCCCGCCCAACGCGGCATGTGACCCAGGCGCCACCGGAAACCGCTGTCCCTTGCAGCTCACCCCCGGAGCGCGCCAGCGCAACCTAGCGACCTTGTCCAGACGCTTCCAATCAAGGCAACGCCACCAAACTTGACGCAAATGCCCACAGAACGCTGACTCAAGGTCGTTAGCGGGTGTACACGTCGAACCGGTAGAGGCTCGACTCGTCGCGCCGATCCTCGTCGTGGTGGAGGCTACGGATATGAACTCGGCGGACCGGCTCCCCCAAGTCCAGGACGAACGGCCCATCCCAGACGAACGATCTGGGCGAATCTACCTCACATGCATACGGACGCAAGGCGGCCTCAGCTGCGGAGTAGCTGGCATCTCCGGTGTCGTCGAAGCACACGAGGTTGCGCGTCTGGGTATCGCCCGACGCGAAGAACCACACTCCAGACGTCTCCATGGAAGATCCCTCGTAGTGGAGATCGACAAGCACTTCGCTACCCGCGGAGCCCGCTACATCCAGTGCGTACGCCAGGGCGTCATGGCTGAAATCCCCGTCGGACCAGTGGATGTGGTCGACTTCGTCATGCAGCTGACCCATGGTGCTCACGCCATCCGCCGCACCCAGCTCGTCGATCAGGGCCGCCTGGAGCGAAGCCAGGGTGTGCAACGATGGGTCACTCTCACGGCTCCAGCGCAACAGGCGCCGGAAACCTCCTCCCGCCGCGTGCATGTTGCAGTAGGTCGCTTCCGGCGCACCCCCGCCCGAACCATCGGGGTCCAGCAGGTACACTCCCGAGTGGGCCTTGCCCCCTGCATAGCGGAGAAAGGCCGTACAGGTAGATGGCGCCGGGTCCGACAGCGCTTGGAAAGGGGCCCCATTTGAGCCATCCCCCCGCATGGTAGGCACATCGCGGGCGTAGAGCCTCACGGCCACACGGGCGCCCCCAACGCCGTCGAGCCAACTGGTCTGGGTGAAGTCGGCCTGCTCCAGCCGGTCACCATCGGCCCTGTAGACCCCGAGGCCGCCGAGATGACTCGACGCAAGGCAACCATCCAGGTGGGTCTTTTGGTTCCACACCAGATGCCCTTCGAATTGCCGCCCCTCGGTGTCGCCGCCGTTCCAACAGAAACCGTTGGTGTCGCGCCCGCCAAGGGCGAACCGCCCGCTACCCTCGGCAAACGCATCGGAGGCCACCCCCGTCGCGGAGCCATTGAGGTTGCGAATGGCATCCCGCCGGCAGGCGATACCGGTCTGGGTGGGCTCAGCAAACAGCTCGGCGAAACGGGATGCACCAGCGACGCACTCGCTTGCCAAGACCGTCTGGGCCTGTGGTTGCCCGTCGAAGCGCCGCTCGAACAGCACTTCTGCACCCCGCAGGTCGAGGTGATGCCAAGCCGGCGACCTGTAGTCCCCGTTCAGATCCGCCAGGTTGCCGAGCGCCGACTCCTCTACCCAGGCGCCGTATCGCACGTTCCAATGGTCCTCGTCCGCGCCGGAGATCACCGCCAGCAGCGTCCAACCTCCGTCGTCGGTGGTCATGTCGCAATAGACGTCAAAGGCAGGGCTCGACCCCTCGCCGTCCGGATCGATCGTGTAGATGCCGTTGGGCGGATCCACCGCAAGCCGTATACCGCCCAGCGGACGGCGGTAGTCCTCGCAGGATCTCGAGACCGAGCCATCAGACCAACGCGCCGGGTCTCCGACTGCGTGCGCACCGATCAGCTGCGGCTCGCGACGTACGAAGATGGTCCCGCCGGTCCACTCCCACCCTTCGGGGTTCTCTCCGCTCTCGCCCAGTTCCATCCGCAGGACCGAGCCGGTCTGAACCATGGTGTCGCCTGAAAAGGCGAGCTGCTCTCCGGCCTCTTGAAGGCTGATCCCGGAGCACGGGGCCTGACCGTTCACGGCGGCCAAGCTGAGCGCGCCTGCGGCATCCTGCGCCATGCCAAGACGAACGTCCCCCGAGGTTTCCGGCACGCAATCCGCGGTGCCCCATGCGTCCGTGTTGTGGGAGAGCTCAGACGTGCTCCCCGAACCCGCGCGGCTCGTGACGGTACCATCCACCAGGCGAACACGATTGAACTCGAAGCCGAGGTCGATGTCGTAGCGACACAGGACGTCGTCGCCCGCGTGGCGTGCCCGTGGATTGTCCCCGTTGAAGTCACAGGTGCCCCCGGAAAGCGCCGTCAACTTGCCGCCAAAGCCGCTGCGAGCCGTCGCCGGCGTGACCGCAGTCCACCCTCCCCCCTCGGTGGTCATGTCGCATGCGACCTCGAAAGGGGCGTCCCCGGATGGATCGATGACGTACTTTCCGTCGCCCTGGCTCAACCCCGCCTGTTGGATCGCCTGGCAAGATGCCTGGAACCGCTGGCAGCGAGCACCCCCGACGCCCGGGCTGCACTGGCATCGGGCCTTGTCGTCCGGGTCCGTCATACACACAGCACCGACATCGCCTGCCTCGCTACAAGCGTCCTCGCCTGCGCAAGCCCCCGCGCCCGTGCACGTTCCCTTCGCTTCAACGAACCCCGGGCTGCACTCGCACCCGTAGCCACCCGTGTTGTTGACACAGCTCGCCTTGAGGTCCTCGCCGTCGTCGCACGGATTGCCTTGCTGTTCACATTCGTCCACGTCCACGCAGATGCCCGAGGCGCTATCGAAGCCGGGGCCACTGCACCGGCAGGTGTACGCCTCACCGTCCTCGGCTGACTGACACCCGGCGTCCGGATCGTCGCCGTCATCACAGGGGTTATCCTGGTCCCGACACGCGTCCGGTGGCATGCAGGTTCCCCCGAGCGCAGTGAATCCCTGGCGGCTACACGAGCATACGTAGCTGCCTCCCGTGTTGCTGCAGGTCGCCTGCGAGTCCCCCGCGGCGCGGCATGGATTGTCTGGGCGGCTGCATTCGTCCACATCCGTGCGGCAGTCGTCTCCGCTCCAACCCTCCTCGCACCGGCACCGGGCAACACCCTCGTCGATGACGCAGGCCCCCTGGGCACTGCACAGCGCTACGTCGCAGGCATCGCACACGCCGTCTCCGTTGGTGTCAGTCCCGTCGTTGTCTGGGTCGAAGTGGCCACCGCTGCAGTCATCACAGGTGTCCACGTCGGTGTCACCGCAGCCGTTGGGGTTGCTCGGGGCCAGGTCCTCCTGATCTGGCACCCCATCGGAATCGCTGTCGGGCAACGCCGCATCGACGCTCCCATCTGCGCCCCCGTCGGGGCCCCCGCCATCAGCTCGCACGCTCGCGTCCCGTCGGTCGTCCCGTTCACGTGCTACCGCGAAGCCCGAGCCGGCCGAGCCATCACTGCAAGCCCCCAACAATAGCAACGGGAGCGTCGCCCCGACGACACGCCGATCGATGGCAAGCATGTGGGTACCTCCGCTGTGGCCATCGCGACCCCCGTCGCGGACCCACGCGGCCTATAGCACCCTGCACCCATTGCGTCGAAAGGATGCTTGCGATGCAGGCGCAACCGGGGAGGTCCGGGCGTTCGGGATCGGTACTGCCCGTCACGAAGCTGTCCCCTTTGGTCACCCCCACCGACCGTCCCGGTGCAGCGACAGAAGCTCGCCGTGTTCCCCAGCGATGCCAGGCAGCGGTCGCAGCGCATGCAAACGGAATACGAGCAACCACTCATCATCTGTGACCCCAAATTGGGTCGGTTTGTCGGCCACGAACCCCGTCGGGCGACGGGTACGGCGAGACTTACAATGTGGCCTTTCCCCCGACCGCCGCCCCGTTTACAGTCGCGACATGAGTCTGAACCTCGCCGCCATTCTGCACGACGCCACCCAGCGGAACCCAGAAAAGACCGCGATTCGCCTGGGTGGCATGACGTTGACCTACGGGGCCTTGGACGGCTACGCGCGCAAGTTCGCCGGTGCACTGGCCGAACTCGGCCTCAAACGGGGCCAGCATGTGGCACTAATGCTCCCCAATGTGCCGCACTTCACGATCGCGTACTACGGCGGACAGTACGCCGCGTGCCCGATCGTCCCCCTCAACGTCCTGCTCACAGCCGACGAGATCGCCTATCACCTGGAGGATTCGGACGCGGTCGCGCTCGTGGTATGGGAGGGTTTCTATGAGGCAGCCAAGAAGGGCTTCGCACGGGTCCCAACCTGCCAGCATCTGATCGTCGCCAAGGCCGACCTCAGCGATACGGCCGACCCGGAAGGCGCCAAGAGCATGATCGGGTTGATCGGGAGTGCAGAACCGGTGGCCGAGGTCCCCGCCACCATGCCCGACGACACGGCGGTGATCCTGTACACCTCCGGCACAACAGGCCGCCCAAAAGGGGCCGAACTGACGCATTTCAACCTGTTCTACAACTCGGAATACGTGGCGTCGCACCTGATCCCGTTGAAGTCGGACGACGTGATGTTCGCGGTCCTGCCGCTGTTTCATAGCTTTGGACAGACCGTCATTCAGAACGGCGCCCTGCACGCCGGTGCCACGATCCTGTTGCAGGCCCGCTTCGAAGCGTTGGAGACGCTCAAACTGCTATCGGAACACAAGGTGACGGTCTTCGCAGGTGTCCCCACGATGTATTTCGCCCTGCTCAACCACCCCGAGGCCGACGCCTTCGATCTGTCGAGCCTGCGCTACTGCATGACGGGAGGCGCTGCCATGCCCGTCGAGGTGATGAACGCCTTCGACGCCAAATACAAGGTCAACATCCTCGAGGGATACGGACTATCCGAGACCTCGCCGGTGGCGAGCTTCAACGTGCTCGACCGGCCCAAGAAGGCGGGATCGATCGGGATTCCCATCCGCGGCGTTGACTTCCGCTTGCTGGACAACGACGGAAACGTCGTCACCGATCTGGATACACCCGGCGAGATCTGCATCAAGGGCCACAACGTCATGAAGGGCTACTACAAGCGCCCCGAGGCCACCGCCCAGTCCATCAACGAAGGGGGTTGGTTCCGCTCGGGAGATATCGGCACGCGCGACTCGGACGGCTTCTACTTCATCGTGGACCGCAAGAAGGACATGATCATACGCGGCGGGTTCAACGTGTATCCGCGCGAGATCGAGGAAACACTGTACGCCCATCCGGCGATCGCCGAGGCTGCCGTGATCGGCATCCCCGATGAACGCAGCGGAGAGGAAGTCAAAGCCGTCCTCGCCTGCAAACCGGGGCAAAGCGCAACGCCCGAAGAGATCATCGCCTACTGCAAAGAGCACCTCGCAGCGTACAAGTACCCGCGAGTCGTTGAGTTCGTTGACGCACTCCCAAAGGGCCCAACCGGCAAGATCCTCAAGCGCGCCCTGCGAGAGAGCTAGCCCAGACGCATCCAATCAAGGCAACGCCACCAAACTTGACGCAAACTTCCACGAAACGCTGACTCAAGGTCGCTCTACAAATACTTCGCGATCTTGGCTTCGACCTCGGCAGGGGGTATGCGCGTGATCGACTGAACCACCACGAAGAACGGGGGACCCGCACCTACAAACAGCGGAGCGGGGTCCCAACGGTGGAAGTGGTCGCGGTCGGCACGCCAGACAGATTGCTCGACGTTGTAGATGCACACATCGGTGTCGAAGTGATAGCGATCGAAGGAGCCTGCGCACTCCAGAAACGTGTAGTACAGGGCGTACTCCGTCCAGGGTGTGCTGGCCCCGAGCAGCAGCCGCCAGGGTCGCAAGCGCTCGCGTCCAAATGCCCGTAGCGCTCCTGCCGCGAGCCGCTGCTTGGCCCCGCGCAGACCCGTGGCATAGCAGCCCCGTGCAAGCCGATCCTCCAGGAACGTAGCGAGCTCGCGGACCCCGCCCCGGGCCAGGATGGCTGGAGTCACACTGTGCAGATGCCCGCCTCGCGTGGGCGACATCCCCAAGACGGCGGCAGCTTGCTGGTACCAGTCGGGATGAGTGTCGGCGAGCAGCGCCACCGGCGCCTTTGCGGTCCCGTCGCGCTCCACGCGCAGAAGCTGCTCGAAGGTCGCCGGGCGGGTGCACAGCACGTCGGCGTCGAACGTCAGGTAGAAATCGGTCTCGACGTGGTCGGCGATCGCAAGCTTGATGAGCTGCTGTTTGTACCAGCCCTTGATGGGCCCAAGCCAGACCAGCTCGGGCACGATGGCCGTCTCGGGAAGCACCTCGATCGGGATCGTGCTCCCTGAGCAAGCGGTCCGCACGTCCTGCTCGTGGCCCTCGGGCACCACGATGAAGAGGGTCCCCAGGCACGACAACCTGCCCTCCAGCGAGCGCAACAGCAGCCGCGCTCGGGGCATGTCCGCACGGGTCACAGGCAGAATCGCGTCCAGTCGCCGAAGCATCGGGGAGGTTCATATACAAGAAGCGGCGCGCCAGCTATAGCCGGCTACGCGATGAGGCTTGCGGTCTTCTGCCCCTACCTTCCCGCACCTGCGGATTCCGGCGGTCGCATCCGCATCACGCGCCTGCTTTCCCGTGTGGCCGAAGCGCATGAACTGTGCCTATTCGCAAAAGCCAATCGCGGCGAGGCGCTGGCGGCCGAAGCCTGCCCCGAGCTCGAGATGTTCGCCGAACGCACGGTTGCAGGCGGCCAGCTCGAGTTGTCCGCGCGCCTGCGCGAGCCGGAACGCGTCATCAGCGGTACGCCCCAGCGCCTGGGAGACGCCGTCCTGGCGGCCCACGCACGACACCCGTTCGATGGCGCCATCGTAGAACATGCCCACGCTGGCCGCTTCGTCCGGCTGCTGAGAGTTCCATTCGTGCTTGACGAACACAATATCGAGAGTCAGTTTCTGGCGGCCAAATTGCGGGCGCGCGGCACGCCACGACTCTACGCAAGGCACGAAGTTGCCCGTTTGGCTCGCTTCGAGGGGGCCCTTTGGCAAGCTGCCCGGCGGGTCGTCTCGGTAAGCGAGGATGAAGCCCGCGTGATCGAAGCCCGCTGTCGCGTACACCCACGCGTGATCCCGAACGGCGTCTCGTTCGACGGCTTCGACGCCTGCACCGGTCGGCAGGCCGCAACCATCGTGTTCGTCGGCTTGATGGATCATCCCCCCAATGTGACAGCCGCCCTGGAGCTTGCCCATGAGATCTTGCCACGGGTGCGAGCGCGTGTTCCGAACGCACGGCTCGTCCTGTGCGGAAAGAACCCGAGCCCGCAGGTGCGGGGGCTGGCATCCTCGCACGTCGAGGTCACCGGTTCGGTAGCAAGCGTGGCGCCCTACTGGTCGCAGGCGACGGTCTTCACCAACGCTCTGCGAGACGGGGCCGGCACCTCGCTCAAGGTCCTGGAAGCCCTCGCCGCAGGCACACCCATGGTGAGCACCGCCGAAGGGGTACGGGGCTTTGCGGACCTGAACGCTGGCGAGCACTATCTGGCGGCCGACACGCACGCCGAACTCGCCGAACGGACCGCCGACGTGATCGAGCGCCCCGGTGACTTTCAGGACATGATCGCGGCCGGGAAAGCCTACGCAAGACAGCTGGACTGGGGGCGGCTGGCGGAGCAGTACCTGGAGGTCGTCGAGGAAGGGCTAGCCCGCAGCCATCACCACGGCGCGTGATGATCGCGCAAGTGATCGGCTTCGCAGGGCTTTCGGTGAAGGAGGGAATACTCGCTGTATTCTTGACTGAGGCGAAAGCCCTGCGGAGTCGAGCAGTTGTGCGAGGGCGCGTGATTTGGTGATGGATGCGGCTCCTCTACTCGAGAAGGTCAGGCTCCTGAGCGGTGATCATCGCATACAGTGGCTGGAACCCAAGCCAACCCACTCGCTCGCCCCCAACCTGACCGTGGGTCTTCCTGGCCTCATCCGGCTCGATGCAGACGGGGGTACCCGCGCCTTCCGCTAGCAGCTGCGTCTGGCAACAGCGATCCATCGTGATGAACCAGAACGCCGCCGCTTCGACGGTCTTGCCGACCGTCAGCAAGCCGTGGTTGCGCAAGATGACCGCCTTGTTCTTGCCGAGTGCCTGACCGATACGCCGGCCCTCCGACGTCTGTAGCACGACGCCGGTGTAGTCATCGAACAGCCCGTGGTCCTCGTAGAACGCGCAGGCGTCCTGCGTCAGCGGATCGAGCCTCTTGCCGAGCGTGGAAAACGTCCGGCCATACATCGAATGACTGTGGGCGGCCGAGATCACATCAGGGCGCGCCGCGTGGATTTGGGAGTGGATGGCGAAAGCGGCACGGTTGACGGGAGCGCGTCCCTCCACCACGTTGCCATCACCATCGACCAAAATCAGGTCGGAGACCTTGATATGGCCGAAGTACATTCCGAAGGGGTTCACCCAGAAGTGGTCGGGCTTGTCCGGGTCGCGCGCGGTGATATGCCCCGCCACACCTTCGTCGTAACCGTAGCGCGCGAACAGGCGAAACGCGGCGGCCAAGCGCTGCTTGAGCCGCAACCGCTGCTGCTGGGATGAAGGCCGATCGTCGTCGACAACGGGGGTCTCAAGCTGCTTGTTCACGGCGCCTCCTTGCAGTCGCTTACAACCTACCCCAGCAGGCGCGGCGATCAACAAGATTCAGGCCAGGGCTGGACCCGTGCCAACCGGCTCAGACGGGTCAGTTCAAGAGCGGAACGACCCACAGCACGTAGCCCGTCGCCAGTAGAATCTGGGCAGCCGCGAAGGGAAACGCCGCCCCGACGAACTTCAGGAAGCTCATGGGGAGTCCACTCTTGTGCATGATGGTGACAGCCACGACCGTACTGGCGGAACCGATGGGCGTGAGATTCCCACCCAAGTTCGCGCCGAAGATCACCGACCACCACAGGGGGGACGCCTGCGCCGTATGCAGCCCGCGAAGAATCTTCGCAAGCATGGCGGCAAGTGGAATGTTGTCAGTCACCGCGCTGAAGCCGGCGCTTGCCACCAAAGTAGACGCCGTTCCCAGAGCGGGCCCTAGGCCGATCAAATGCTCGACGCCTTGACCGATCAGGGCGAGCACCTGAGCATGCTCCATGACGTTGATCACAACAAACAGGAAGCAGAAGAAGAGTAGAAGATCGGCGTCCACCGATGCGTAGAACTTGTCCACCGTATCCTTGTAGCGAACCAGCATGATCACGCCGAAGCCGATCGCCACGAAGCCCATCCCCAACCCACTCACCACGGGGAGCACGCTGGTGGTCGCGATCACCACCACAAACGCCACTGTCATCGCGGCCGCAAAGGCAAAGTACCCTGGGCTCTCCACCCCGTCGTTCTCCTCGAACGAGTCAACCATCTTGGCGGCCCGGGCGCGCTCCTCATTCGTGGCAAGGGATTCGATCCCGAACAGTTTCGCACCGAGCCACAAGGTGGCCAGCGTTGCGACGATGACGTACGGGCTGGCCACGATGAAAAACGTCGCGAAGCTAATGCCCGCCGTTTGCCCCACGATGATGTTCGGCACCGAGCTGATCAACGTCAGCAGTCCGCCGATGTTGGTCAACAGGCCCTCGATCAGCAGGAAACCCAGCAGCTTGTCCTTGCGACCAAGCTTCGACAACGACACCCCCGTCAGGGAGCCGATGATGATCATGGCCGTGACGTTGTTGAGGACCGCCGAAAACAGCACCGTCATCAGGCCGTAGTACGACAGCAATCTCCTGGGATCGCCCCGGGAGGCCTTGGTCAACTTGATGGCGATCCAGGTGAACAGACCCGACTTCGCCGTGGCGTCCACAAACAGGCTGGAGCCGAAGATGATGGCGATCACCCCCCAGTCCACTGCCGTGATGTACGCGGGCATGTGGAGGTGCTCCCCGAAGGCGTTGGTGACGGGGCCCAGCGGGAGGATCTCGTAGAACGCTCCAACCAATAGCGAGACGCCCGCAAAGATGGCGGTGATCAGCGACTTCTTCGCGTGCAGCTTTTCTTCCAGCGCAAGTGCTAGAATCATCCCCAAGAGGATGACCGCGAAGACCATCGTCACTTCGTGGGCAACAGCATGTTCGTGGTGGGCCATCAGATCACGACCAGCGGGGTGCGTCTCAGTTCGACCGTCAACAGATACCCGGTGCCATGCATGGCGAGCTGTCCATCCTGCGTCCCATGGAAGAGGAGCAGATCCACGTTTTGCTCGGTGACCAGTGATTTGTACTGCGCCATACGGTGGCCCATCACCACGATCTCGTGCACCTGCAGCGCGATCCCAGCGGCGGCCACCCCCCGGGCCGCCGAGCGGATATAGTCCCTTGGCTCCTTAAGCAGCTGCTCGCGAATCTCGGTTCGCGCGTTGTCGGTATCGATGCTGGCGATCTTGGAGATGGCATCCAGATACCGTTCGAAGGTGGCGTCATCCTCGACATGGGTCAGATGCAACACGCCGCCCGGACGCGTCAGGCGCACGCCCCAACTCACCAGCTGATTGTCCCCGGCCAGATGGTCCGCCACCACCATGACACTATCGGTATCGCTGTCTCGCCACTGGGCGGGGGCGACCTCATGGGGGTTGGGCAGCACCACCACGGGAAGCTCCGTGTGACGCACGAGCACGTTGAGATAGGCGCCCAGACTGTATGGAAAGCGCCACGAGCTACTACGCAGATCGCGATAGCTGCATACCAGAGTTGGCTGCTCCGCCTTCACCGCGGCCAGCATGCCCTCGGTGTCGGAGAAGTCGCCCTCCCCCACGTGCGCCCAGACGACCCCTTGTCCCAGGGTACCAAGGAGCCTGCGCGCCGAGTCCACGAACTCGACCGCGGCCGCGCCTTGGAGATCGGTGACCACCAGCACCTTGGGCACAGGTAGCGGATCGAGCGCAAAGGGTTCCCGACTGGCGGCGCGAAAGACGCTCTCGAACTCGTCTACCTTGAGCATGGCGGCCGATGATAGCGAGTGAAGTCACGGCCTGTCGATCCCCAGCTAGCTACCGAAGGCCAACCCAACGCGAAGGGCGGTAACGGTGCACCGACAGGTTCCAGACCTGGCAGGGCTCCGCTTCGCTCCCCCGGACCGCAAAGTCGTAGCCCCCCAGCAGGTACATCGACCGTCCAACAGCGACGCCCACGTGGCGCTTCAGCGGCCCCGGCGCACGCAAGGTCTCAACGCGCTGCCAGCGTCGCCCGCCGGGAGCAAACCTCCACATCTCGCCGATGGGGTTCTGCGGGAACGGTGCGCCACAACCCCTCGTTCCACCCGAGACGTCTCCTCCGTACAGGTATAGGGCGCCGTCGATCCAAACCACCGACCCGTGGTTGCGCGGTTCAGGAGCGGTGCTCCCATCGTCTGGAGACAGCTCCTGCCATCGCTGCGTCTGCACGTCGAACTGCCAAACATCCCCAAGAATGGGGAAGCCCAGATCCGGGCTGCCCTCCCCGCCGTAGAGATACAGCTTGCCGCGCCGCGCCCCATCAGGCCCCACAGCGTTGGCTCTCGGCGACGGCGACCCTTCGGCCCCCTGCTCGGTTACGAGGCGCCATCGGTTCGTCGCAAAGCTATATGCCCAGAGATCGTTGTTCACACTGAATTGCTCGTTGAGCCCGCCGAACACGTACAACGTGTCCCCATCGGCCCACATCTTCGGGTCGAACCGCGGCGGCGGTCCGTCGTTGTCGGCGATCACTTCGGTCCAGCGATTGTCGGCAGGTGTGTAGAGCCACAGATCCTGGAAGATGGTTACGTTCAGATCCGCCCCGTAGACGCCCCCACCGAACACGGCGAAGCCGCGCTTCTGCGGTACAGCCGCGTATCCCGCAAACCCCCTGGCCTCGGGACCAGGCCCCTCCGGCGCCAAGCGGCTCCACCGGTCGCTGCGGGTGTCGTAGCGATACAGGTCGTCCAGGCCAACGAACTCGCCCGAGGAGAAGTCGTCAAACAGGCCGCCAAACAGATAGATGCGTTTGCCAAGCGCCGCCACAGCGGGCCGAGAACGCTCGGAAGGAACCGCGCCGGACCCGTCCTCGACGGACCAGCCCGGCCGATGGGCCGCAGCTGTGGAAGCCGTCAACACAAGCGCGCAAACGCTACTGAACGCAACGGCGGAGACTCCTGCCCCCAACGCCAGGTTTCTAGTGCCAAATCCATCTCGCATCTGCATGCTTCTCCTTCTGTCGCCGGCGTTCCACCACCCGTGGACGTCACGGGGTAGATGTCTTGCAGCGGGCCTTGTGACATCGGAAACAACGACCGCAAAGAAACCGGTCCCCCGCACGCCCGGGGCTGGGCTCGGCGGGCCCGCCATCAACCATTCGGGGCCCACGATGGCGCACCGGTGGGTCCACGGCGTGCAGCAGCGACCCTCTACTACTCAAATGACCTGTGACGCGTACTTGTCTGAACCGGCGTGCACCCCTGGCGGTACACACGGAGCATGCTCGAGAAGCGATACGGGCGGGCTGGGTGCTGGGTGGGGGTGTGGATATGTGTGCTGGGGTGCACTGGACGCATCGGCGACGGCCGTGCCGGGGATCCCACACCTAGGGACGGGGCGGCCGGACACGGGCGGGCCGATGGCACCGGCGACCCGGGCGAATCGGACGAGCCGGACACCGACACCCATTCCAACGACCCAGAGAATCAGGCCTCAGACTGCGTCGGCGAGCCACTGCTGCTCGCGCCGCAAACCCGACGTCTGACGGCCCGGCAGTATCGCAACACGCTGGAAGCCGTCTTCGGCCCAATCTTCGAGACCAGCGACATGCCGACCTTTGAGGATGACTACCCGACCATCGGGCTGGCCAATGACCCAAACAAACTCGGCATAACGACGATCAGCGTCGACTCCGTCTATAACTCAGCCCGCACAGTGTCTGCCAGGGTAGCCGCCGAATATGAACCCGTGGCGGCATGTCTAGGCGACACGGGCAGCCAGTGCTTCGGGGAACTCGTCGACAGCCTGGGCATGGGATTGTGGCGCCGGCCGGTGCAGGCCGATGAACGCAGCGAGCTGCTGGACGCCGTGGACGCGGTGGAACGCGAGACAGCCACCCGCCGCGAGCGGATGGATCTCCTGCTGCAGGCGTTGATCATGTCTCCCAACACGCTGTTTCGGCTCGAAGTCGGTCAGGAAGCCGACCAGCGCCGCGCCCTGGATGGATATGAGCTCGCGAGCCTGCTTTCCTACACCCTTTGGGACAGTCCGCCGGACGCGGAGCTGCTGCAACTGGCTGAAAGTGGACGCCTGCATGACCCGGAGGAGCTTTCGCAACAGGCCGAGCGTCTGGTGGAGGACCCTCGCTTTGTGTCAAGCCTGGAGGCGTTCTTCTCCGATTTCTTGAAACTCGACAGCATTCACACGGTAGCCAAGGCGGACCGCTTCGGCCTCACCCCCCAAGCTCGCCAGGCACTTCACGATAGCGCGCACGCCACTATCCGAGCCCGGCTGTCGTCCCTGGAAGCCGATCTCATGAGTGTGTTCGCCGGACAGCAGTTCCAGATGGACGCACGGTCGGCGCCTTTCTTTGGCGTGTCGGACGCGTCCCTGTCGGAAATGGCACCGGTCGACGCCGACGCCGAGCAGCGCGAGGGCATGCTGTCCCATCCTGCGTTCCTGGCTGTACATGCCGGCGAAGGTTCCACCGGCATCGTCAAGAGGGGCGTGTTCATCCTGGAGCAGTTGCTGGGCTACGACATCCCTGATCCGCCCGACAACGTCGATGGCGTCGACGCTGCAGACCTACCGGACTTCGACCCCGACACCACCTCCACGCGCGAGCTGCTCGGCCTGACCCACACGCGCCAGCCGCGCTGCACCTCATGTCACAACATCATCGATCCGGCCGGCTTCGGCCTGGAGAACTACGACCCCGTGGGTGCCTTCCGAACCACCGAGAAGGGAGGTGTGCCCATCGACGCCTCGGGTGAACTGACAATCGGCAGCGAGCATTTCGCGTTCGATACCGGCATCGAGTACCTCCGCCAGCTCGGGGAATCCGAGCGCCTACGTCGCAGTGTGCTCGCCAACTACTTCGCCTACGCCATGGGTCAAGCGGGCGACGGCTGTGAGGTGCGGCGCTTCGACGATGCCGTCCGCGACTCGGGTAACCGGTTCAGGGACTTGGCCGAGCACATTGTAGCGACGGAAAGCTTCCTCTCGCGCAGCGCGCGCTAGCAGGGATGGGCAAGATGCGGGATAGACACGGGCTAACACGTAGACGATTCATGCAAGGACTGGGGGCCGGAGCGGGCCTGGCCGCGGGCTTCTTTAACTCCCCCGTGGCGATGGGTCAGACAGCAACCGCTCCGGTGCGGTTGCTGATCATTCCCCTGCAACACGGCTGGGGCCGCGATCGGGAGTTCGAGAACTTCTCGGGGAGCGAAACCGGCTTCAACATCCCCGCGCCGCTGCGGGGATTCGAAGCGATACGCCATCAGTGCACCTTCGTGGACGGCTTGCGCGGCACCCTGTGGGGCAACGCTCACGACGTCTCCTACTCTGACATCCTGACGGCGGCCACCCCCTGGGGAGAGGGGGATTCTGCCCAACTGGGGGCCCACTTTCCCGAGCCCATGGGTCCATCGATCGACTGGCTGATCGGAAACCGCCTGGACAAGAATGTTCTGCGAGTCTCGGCTGGCTTTCGCTCGTGGGGGCGACCGCACAACCCGATCTGTTTCGACGAAAACGCGCAGGAGCAGGCGTTCTATACAACCAGCCGCGCCGCCTATGACGCCATCATCGACCCCCTCAATGACCGCGCCAGCAGTGAGGACAACCGTGGTCGCAATGCGGTGCGTGACCGCTTGTTCGAGTTTCTCGGCCGCGACACCAACCGGATGCTCCAGAAGGTCGGCGGTACGGAGCGCACCAAGCTCGAGGGCTACCTGACAGCGCTCAACGACCTGGGCGATCGTATTGGTGGTGCTGGAAGCGGTTCGATCTCGGCCGCAGACATTCCGGCCCGCTACGGCGACAACCTCGGCATCGAAGCCGAAATGGACAACTACTTCGAGCTCATCCGGCTATCGTTCCTGGCCGACACGCACCGGGTTGCGGTGCTCGGTCTGGGGGAGCAGTACTCGGACTGGGACTGGACCGACAGCATGGGCAACCCCCGGGTGGGCAACATCTTCGGCGATGACTTTCATCAGGAAGTGGCCCACTACGAGTCGTCGGACGCCCGGCTGGCCTTCGAAGGTTGGGCTAACTGGTACGTCCAGAAGCTGGTCGGCTTTGTGCAGGAACTGGAGGGCACGGTCGATGTCGATGGCAACCGCCTCATCGACAACACCATCATCGTCTTGACCGGCGAGGTCGAGACGGGCGGTCACGACACGCGCAGCAAGCTGCACCCAGTGATCGGCGGAGGGGGCGGCATTCGCCGTGGCCGCTGGCTCGACCTACCCGACGTCGAACCGCGCGACCGGCAAGGCGTCTTCATCGGAGGACCCGATCGCAGCGGTGCCCTGATCGAGTCGGGCATCAACTATGGGAACACGTTTGGCCGCCACCACCACGCCGATCTGTGGACCTCGATCGCCAACCTCTGCGGGGTACCGATCACGTCGTTCGGCTTCGACGCGCACAACCATGCGCCAATTGTCCTTACCTGACTCGGCATGTAGCCCTGCACGGTCGGCGTCCTGGTACACACGGGGCCCCTCTGGGTGCGTCACAGCGAAGTAGAGCCCCGGACACTGACGATGGCCCCTGCTTCGAGCGGCAGGATGCTAACCGTCCGGACGGCAGCCACCGAGTCGGGCTGCTCGTGATCGAAGTGATAGAGCAAAAGACCCGTGAGCAGGGTACCCGCCCCTAGCACAAGGCCCCCCGCCGATAGGGTGCGCAGCCGATTTCGAGCCACCACGGCGCTGGCGTATTCCTCGCGTTCTGCCGGGCTGATCGACTGGTCTCGACGTCGAAGGTGGATCTCCTTAGCCGTACTCTCCTGGGACAAGGCAAGGCCTGCAAGAACCAGCCCGGTTGTAGTGACGACCGCCCCGACTGCCAGCAGGGAGACAGCCGCCACGCGTTGCCCGGTCCAGGACAGGTCCGGCGAGATCACGCGCATGTCGCCGCGTCCCAACGTGACGGCCTCCAGCTGAACCCTGTGGCCACGCTTGGCGAACGCTAGGCGGTGTTCTCCCGCTGGCAACTCGAGGCGCCCCGTGTCAGGGGCCGGGTTGGCTCGCATGCCATCGACGAAGAGCTCCGCACCTCGAAGGTCGCGCACGGCGACCACGGCCGGGCGGGCCTGCAAGGTGGCCTCGATGGGAACCAGCTCGCCCTCGATGGCCATCACACTCTGCTCGACCGAAAAGTAGCCAGGGGCCTCGACCACGACGCGATGCGGTCCGGCCGTCGTCTTCGCGATCAAGGGCGCCGGAGTGGTTGGACCACCATCCAGCGAAACGGCCGCGCCCGGCGTCCTCGATCGCACCATGATGCGTGTCTGGTGCTCCGACGCCCCGCGCAAAGCACGGTCACTTCGCTCGGCCCGCTCGATGCTCCGCGCAAGGGCGATCGGTTCCAGTTGGCCCAGCGCGTCCGTGACGTCGGCGCGGCGGCCGCCACTTGGCACTTGCCCCAGGTATCGCCGGTAGAGGGTAAGGGCCCGCTCGAGGTGCTCCACCTGCTGCGATGCGAAATACTGTCGACGCTCTGCCTGCGCCAGCGAAAACGCGATCTCAGGCAGGGGTGCGAGCCGGTAGGCGGCCTCCAGCGCCTGGACAGCGGCCAGGTAGTCTCCTGCACCGTAGGCGTCGGCACCCGCCTCGAAGTAACGCTTCGCATCGGCATGCGGAGGCTGCCCTTGCGCATGCGCATCGCTGCCCGTAGGCGCCAGCGCGAGCAGGCCGGCGACCAACACGACTCTCATCGCTCTCCCCTCAAGGCGGCCCGAAACACGCGCACCGCACCGTCATCGGCGACCACCAGATCCCTCACGCCGTCACCGTTGACGTCAGCCGCGGCCAAGCCCGTGCCGTGCGAAAGCGGGGCGACGCGTTCGGGATCCCTGCGGCTCCTCGGCCTGCCCCTCGCGCGCATCAGGAACAGCCCGCCGGGCTCGACGAACGCCACCGCCGGGCGCTGTCCCGGTGGACCGGGCAGCAGGTCAAAGGCCCGTGGAGCCATGCCGTCCGGCGCCAGGAACGTCGCGTTGGCTGGGTCGAGCCGGCCATCCTCCTGTCCCCACAGGGCATACAACACGCGAGCTTGATCGGGGTCGCCGATCAAAAGCAACAGGTCCGTGGAGCCATCGGAGTCCAGATCCGCCAGTGCCAACTGGGTGTCGTCCTCGCAAGGCTCCTCCAGCTCCATGGCAGGACGGAAGGCCAGCTTGTGGCCCTCCATGGCGACACGCGCGGTCACAAGCAGGCAATGCTCTCGCGAGCGATCGGGCACGGTCATCACCACCTCGTCCACACCGTCCCCGTCCAGGTCACCCGCGGCCAGCGTGGCGGCGAGCTTGGACGCCGTATCGCGGTCGACAACCACCGAGACGTCCTCCGAAAGGCCCCAGCCCAGGGACCTCATGTCGGCGCGCCGCGCGTCGATCTCGGGCAGGAGCCAGGCCCCGTAGTCGCGCACGTTCTCCTCGTCCTTGGCCGCCAACACCATCACATCCGTCGTCTCCTGCGCGGTAAAGGCACCAGCGACTACCGCGAGGCCCAGGTCCGAGTCGAGTGACTCGTCGTCGCCGAAGGTCGACAGCTCCACCACGCAGGGCAGCCGGCGGTCGCCATTGCCTACCAGGAAGGCCACCCCGTACCCATCGTTTCCCTCCCGATCGGTCTGGGCGAACATCATGCCGAGCAACGAATAGGTCGTCTCCCCGAAGCTCCGAAACGGGACGACCTGCTCTACGTGTGCAACGCGGGCGATAGGCTGCGGCGCAAGCGGTGCACCCGCTTCACTCCCGAACGCGATCGAGACCTCGTCCTCTCGCCCGTGTGTCCCGCGCTGGACGATCACGGCGTCTTCTATCAAGTCGCCATCGAAGTCGGCGGTGGCTAGGTGCGCAATCGGGCGGTCCGTGACGACGGTGAATGGATTGAGGCTATAGCCCCCAGTCCCGTTGAAGAAACTCATATCCAGAGCGGCATCCGATACCGCGATCACGTCCAGCAAGTCGTTGCCGTTGAAGTCAGCGATCGCAGCAGCCGTCCAGGCGGGTTCAATCCGCACCCACCCGCTGTAGAACGACAGGACTGAGGGTTCCGAGCTCGGCACCGAAAGCGATATGCCAGTAGGTGTGACCACGTCCGCCCGGCCGTCTCCAGACAGGTCCCCCGCTGCCAGCGGCATGGCGAGGGGTTGTCCATCCTGGCGCCGCAGCTGCACCGGCACCGGCGGGGTTGGGTGGTCCTCGCGACCCCGAACCACGTAGATCCCCTCGTCCGTATCAAACAGCAGATCCGTGTGGCCGTCACCATCGAAATCCCCCGCCACCAGGCCGTTGGTGATGCGCGCGCTGGGTTCGAGCCTCAGGGAGACTTCCAGTGGTTGTTCCCTCCATCGAACTCTCCCGGCGGTCTCATCGAACTCGCACAGGTCATACACCTGCAGCGAGCTCCGGCCGCGAACCGCCAGCACCAACTCACGACAAGGCGATTGCAGGCCCACAGACAGGTCCACATGGAGCGGCTCGGCTGCCAGATCGTCGACACCGAACCGAAGCGCGAGTTTCTGCTCGAGCGCTCGCTTCGCTTGCGCCTCGACAAACAGACCGGTTTCGCCGTCTAGTTCGGTGAGCACCACAAGGGCAGGGCCCTGCCCGATCGGCTCGTCGAGGACGGGTATCACACGCCCCTGATCGGTCCGAAGAAAGAAAGAGGGCAGCGCTTCGCTGATCAGGGCGCCGCCACCGGCTCCCGAAAGGACGCCGACCTTGCCATAGCGCGTGTGGGCCAGGCTATTCCCCGGATTCCCAGACAGCGCCACGGGCGCGGGCGTCCCGAGTGGGTCGTTCGAAACCCAGGTGCTCGACGGCGCGCCGAACCGGTCGAAATAGTGGGCTCGGATCTTCGTCAGTCCGAGCACCGAAGGGCGACGCTGGCTGATGACATCGTCCTGCCCATCGCCGTTCAAGTCGAGTGCCAACAATGAATAGGCGCTGCCGGCGACCTGATCGGGTACCGCGACGAACTCCCCCGTCGCTTCTCGACACACCTGATCCGCATCGCACCCGTAGCCGGTCGGACAGGCCAAGGGCGAGCCGCCCGCTCGTGGACTGCAATCCAGGTGGCATTCCCCCGGCTGTCCCGGCGGTCGGCATGCCAGCTGGTCGCGCCCAAAGCCATCACAATCTTCGCCCGGCTCGAGCACGCCGTTGCCGCATACGCCCGGCTCGATGGACGGCAGCGCACCACACCCCATAGCCGTAAAGCACAGGGCGATCACGGCCGCCCGAGCCATCAGAAAGGGCTCTCCAGGTCGCGGGAAATGCGCCGTGACTTGACCGGCTTGCGACCGTTGCGCGAGCGGCGCTTGTCGGACGGGCGCGCCCGCCGAGCCAAGGCGCTCAACGTGGCTTCCAGCTCCAGATTCCCATCGGGCACGAATTGCAGAGTCCTCGACTTGTGGCCAGGCGCAGTAAGGGTGATCTCGACCGCGGCAGTGCCGCGAGGCAGCACCAGCGGCTCGTGCGCACTCCCAACGGTTCGGCCTGCCATGGATATCTGCGTTCCAGCCGGCGCACCCGCCAAGGTTACCCAAACAGTACTGGAGGTTGCCTCATCCGCCACGCCATCGACATCGACCTCGAAAGCAGGACGCGCCGCAAGTACCGATGCCTGTCCCTCCCGTACGGCGGGTCCCGGGGCAGTGGCCGGTTCCCGAGCGTGCGGCCCATCGGTGCTTGTCCCCGCCGTAGCCGTGCGGACGCCCGTGGGCGCCCGGACGCCAGCGATGGGCTGGTCGGATGCGGGCACGCGACCGAGAACCGGCGCGCTTCGCGCTTCAGGTGCCCGGGTCGTAGGGGTTCCTTCCATCGACGCGACCAGAAAGCCGCCGCCCGCGAGCCCCACCGCGAGGGCGCCCCAAGCCAAGGCGGCCCCGCGAGAGGTCCGCTGGACGCCGGAAGCGGCTCGCCGAGAAGCCCCGGTTCCCACCAGCGACCGTGAGCCCGCAGGCGATGGGTCGGCCTCGCGAGGTGGGATCGCGGGCCGGGCCAGCCTCAGTGGCACCGGCGGCTCGCAGCCCGTGGCCCGCACCGCGGCATCCAGCTGTGTGATCGCCAGGGCTGCGGTGGCCGGGCGGTCCGAGGGCCGCTTGGCAAGCATCGCCAAGACCGGCTCGTCCAGCGCAGCCGGCAAGCTGGCAAGCACCTCTGACATCCGCGGCGGAGCCGTCTGCACGTGGTCGAGAAGCACCGCCGTCGCCGAGTCTCCAACGAACGGGACCCGTCCCGTACACAACTCATGACAGATCGCGCCGAGCGCGTAAACGTCGGTCCGCGCATCGACCGCCTCGCCGCGGCACTGCTCCGGTGCCATGTAGTAGGGGGTCCCCATCAGGACGTCGCTGGCGGTCGTGATCGGTGAGTCTCCCAACAGCTTGATCAGTCCGAAGTCCAAGAGTTTCGGCGTCACTTCACCGTTCGACTCCCACGACAGGAAGATGTTGCCCGGCTTCACGTCACGATGGATCACCCCCGCTGCGTGCAGCTTATCCAGCGCTTCCGCGACGGGCGACAGGAGCGCCACCACGCAAGCGGGCTCGAGCGGACCACAGGCCCGTTGATAGGTGTCCAGGTCCACGCCATCGAGCAGATCCATCGTGTAGAAAAGCTGGCCGTTTTCCAGCGTGCCAAACGAAAAGATATCCACGACGTTCCGGTGTTGGATCTGGCTCGCGGCGCGCGCTTCCGAGATGAAGCGCTCCATGCCCGCGGCATCCAGGGATCGACCCTCATGCAATACCTTGACCGCTGCGCGGCGCTTGAGGACCGGATGCTCGGCCTCGTAGACGGTCCCAAAGCCGCCGGCTCCGAGCCTGCGGATGATCCGGTACTCCCCGGCTAGCTCGCCGACCAGTCCCGGGCTTGGCGGCTTCTGAGCCCGTTTGCCTAACGGTCGCATGACGCCCCGAGGCGCTCATATCACGCACAACGACGGTACGCGAGCTAGCCCGCATCCATCACCAAATCACGCGCCCTCGCACAACTGCTCGACTCCGC
>JAPPOR010000150.1:1906-4493 GCA_028817905.1 Myxococcales bacterium | reverse complement strand
CCTTGAGCCCATCGGGAACCAGCGTGACCGACATCCCCGCCTCCAGGTCACCCTGAGTGAGGATGACCTTTTCATCGGACGCACCGTGGTCCCGCAGCCGGTGCCAGAACTCCAAGGTCCAGCGGGGATGCGCGCCGAGCCCGAGGTTTTGGGGGTTGTCGACAACCAGAACTTCCGTCTCCCCGTCGAGCGACAGAGCGCGACCCGGCTCTGCCACCTCGGTGGGCATGGTGGCGGGGGTTGTGACAAAGTCGGGTGTGACAAAGTCGGGCATGTACTGGGCCAGGATGCCTCCGGCGACCAGCGGGTGATCCCCGGGCGATCGATCCTCCGCATGAGCACCCTCTGCCGACCCTGCCTCCAGGCGTTGCAGTGGCCAGTACCCGACCAACCCCGACCGGGATGATGCCACCGGTCGATAGAGGTCGAGCTCGAGCTCTCGGGCTGTACGTGCGATCCGCCAGATCCGCAGCTCACGCATGTCGCCGTGGAAGTAGTCCGGACCAAACTGGGCGCCCACCCGGAGCTCGCCGAGCGCCGTGGGCAGCGACAGGGCCTTGGCAGACGTGTGCACACCGCGCAGCATGCCGTCGACGTAGAAGCTCACGGTTTGTCCCTTGACCACAGCGGCGTAGTGGTGCCAATTGTTGTCCGCTGGTCCCGGATCGACCGACAACATGTCGAAGAGCGTACCGGTGGGATCACCGAAGCTGAGCTGCCGGCCCCCGGCATCGTCGGTAGCGAGCCCAAACGTCCAACTCACGGGGCGGTCTGGCGAAAACCCCTCGCGCGTGGACGTCGGGCTCTCTTCAAAACTGGCGAGCGGCAGGGAACGCTTGGCCGCCTCGCCGCCGGCGGAACCCGTTCGTGCCCACACCTCAACGGTCAGCGCATCGAGTGGGGGTGCTGTGTCCAGGGGTGCCACGATCCCCGGCAGCACACCATCCACCGCCAGATACTGATTCACGCCATCGAAGGCGAGCGCGTCGGGTTCCACGGTGCTCGGAAGCGGTTGCAGGATCAAATCACGGTCGACCCAGCGCGGCTGGGTGCTCACCCCAGCGCCTCCTAGCGCCAGATGATGGGCGGACGGACCGCGGTCCTGGATCACTCCATAGCTGGGCGCGGTCTCGACCATCGGCCAATAGGCCCAGATGCCCGCCTCCCGACCGGTCCAGCGGTTGTAGCGCGCAGCGCGGATCGCGTCGCGATCAAGCGCCCGGTCCCACACAACGATGTCCTTGATCACACCGCAGAAGTACCCGCCCTGGCGCGCGCGCCCGACCTCGATGGTTTGCCGGATCCCCTCGCCCAGGAAGCCCGTACGCTGGTTCGAGGTGAGCGCTTGGGTTTGATCTGCAAGACCGTTCACAAATAGGCTTGCGCCGTATTCGGAGACCGTCACGGCGACGTGGCTGAACTCGCCGACTGGCAACGGGATCTTGCCGACGAGCTCGATGCCCTCGGCGAGCGGCGCGCCGTCGAGCTCCTCCAGCGAGTTCGCAGTGCCCTGGCGAATGGACAATGTCAACTCGTTGTGAACATTGGTACGGAGCACCGTTTGGACCAATAGGGGGGACTCTGTGTCCGACACTCCGCGCGACTCGACCGAGAAGAGCGGCCCGTGGGAGTCGTCCTCCGGGCGGACCCACAGCTCCAGGGTGAACGCCTGCCGCGTCGCGAACGCTGACGCCTTGGGCCGTACTGCCTCCGCCCGTAGGTAGTCCCCCACGCCGTCGAAGCGCAGCGAGGCTTCGGGGACGGAGGGAGCGCTGAGGCTCCGGAGCACACGGTCCAGGTCCGAGAACGACCAGCCCAGCGCATGGGCCAAGCGCGTGAAGCGCAGCACGCGGTCGAGCTTCGCGGGACTGAGGTTCCTGACGGTCTCTTTCGCCACTTCGCGGCCGGTTTTCTTGTCCAGCTCGCGGATGGCGTCGATCGCCATCGGCCCCAGCCCGTCGTCGACGTTGTTGACGAACAGGTCTGCGCTGAGTCCCGCGTTGAGTTCGTGGAGATCGAAATCTCCCAGGACCAGGTCGTTGAGTTGCGTGCGCGACAGACCGGTCGCCACCAGGAAGTCCGGCACCGGCATGTCCGTCAGAATTCCCACTGGAGGCGTTTTGCCCATCAGGGGAGCCAAGCGATCGGGGTGCACCCGCGGCGTCGAGATCAGCTCCAGTTCCTTGTGCGAGAGGCCAAGCCGCTCGGCGACGTTCAGCGAGGGCGACGACTGAGCGAGCAGTTCCAGGATGCTCGGAAGACCGCTCGAGAGTTCGGTCAGGTACGCTCGAATCTCGGTTAGTGAGCGGTCAAACGGAAGATTGTGCGGGTAGACCGACTCCCGAATCACCGTGTAGGCATCCTCGCCCCCCTGCCGCAGGAAGGATTCGAGCAACTCATTGCTGAGATCGATGTAGGGGATGAGGTCGGTGGTGTTCTTCTTGTCCAGCGTGATGCATTTGAGGTCGGGCCGCCTCGTGAGCAGCTTGTTTTCGGGATCGATCGTGTTCTTGGTGTGTTCCTCGATGTTGATCTGGATAAAGCGCAGCAGGTCGACGAAGTACGCTGCTGGGCCGAAGATCGACCG
>JAPPOR010000150.1:0-1254 GCA_028817905.1 Myxococcales bacterium | reverse complement strand
TTCGGAGGGCACCATAGTGCCCGCGATCACCTGTTGGACTGGACCGGTGTTCGACCTAGGCCCTGTGTGACCGCCGGAAAGCGAGTTTGCGGTATTGTCCTGGAGGTAGACCGTAGGTTCGCTTGAAGGCCCGGCAGAATGCCGACTCCGAGTCGTAGCCGACTTCGGCGGCCACTTGTATGATGGTGTTGCGGCTCCCCTCGAGCAATCGAGCCGCAAGCTGCATACGCCATCGCGCCAAGTACGTGAGCGGCGGTTCACCCAAGTGATCGGTAAAGCGATCTGTCAGCACGGACCGGGATACTCCAGTCGCGACCGCCAGCGTGGTGAGCGTCCATGGGGATTCCGGGGCTCGATGCAGCAGGGCGAGTGCGGCGCCAACGATCGGATCACGCGCACCGGCAAGCCAGCCTCGGCTCTCGGGCGGTAAGCGCAACATGTAGCGGCGCAGCGACTCGACAAGCAGGGCTTCGGCAACCCGCGCATGCAATGCGCTTCGGCCACAGATGGTGGCGTCGAGGTCGGATGTCAAGTGGCGCATGGAGTGCTCGATCCAGCGCCCGGACCTGTCTTCAGACCGACTGTCATGGATGCACTTCGGCAGTCCGGCGAGGAACAGCCGGTCCGCATGGCGCTCGCAGCCGAGGTACCCCCATACCAAGCCCGTGACCGCCTGCTGGTCGCGCCGCCGGGGGTCTCCATGGTCGCGGTGTTGGCTTCCCACGGGCACGTTGGGACCACGCTGTGCGTGAGGCGCGAGGTACTTGATCGTCAGGTCATCCCCGTGGGGGGCGATCACCACGTCCCCGGGCATGACAGGAAACTGAACATCTCCGAGCTGAACCGAGGCATGCCCTTCGGTCACGAGGTGATATCCCACGATGCGGTCAGCCCCGGGATGCAGGTGCCGAGCGAGATCGCCCGTCACCTTGGGGGATCGAAACCCGGAGCCCGCGGTGAGCTGGGCGCTGCAGAAGACGGCGCTCTTTACGTGGACCGCATTCAACGCCTGTGACAGTGCGTCCATTGTCCTCCCATGCCTGGCTGGCGGTGCCGAAGGCGTGCATCGCGCGAGAGCCAAAGCTACGGAGCGAAGCCCGACGACAACTGTGAAGCATGCGATCGGATTTGGACTAGCCCGCATCCATCACCAAGGCACGTGATGATCGTGCAAGTGATCGGCTTCGCAGGGCTTTCGGTGAAGGAGGGAATACTCGCTGTATTTTCGACTGAAGCGAAAGCCCTGCGGAGTCG
>JAPPOR010000071.1 GCA_028817905.1 Myxococcales bacterium | reverse complement strand
GACGCTTACCTTCTCAACCGAGCTCGACATGGTAGGAAGATAGTAGGAATAGCTTTCCAAGTCCAGCGATGCCGGGTTGAGCTGGGCGGGGCGCAGTCCCTGTGACACCGTCGTCCCAGGGCGCAAGTCGTGGCGCCAGGCCCGACGAGGGAGGCGAAGTCATCCGGAGCGGTCATGGGCAAAGGCCGTACCAGATGCTGGACTGCCTGGTTTCAGGCGGTTGCGAGATGAGAGCTGGCGAAATCTGGCGGCGATACCGGCGGGTCGATACGGGTGGGCCGTCACGTCAGCGAGCCTTTTCCAGCCAGACCATTTTGTGGGTCGGACGTATCGCGGGAGGATCGCGGTGGGCGGAACCGGTGAGTACCGACTTTCCTGTGGGTCGGACGTATCGCGGGGATGGGGGATCGCGGGATTAGGATCGCGGCTTACGGCGGGGATCGCGGCGGAGACGGATCGCGGAGGATCGGAACGGATCGTGGAGAGGATCGCGGGACGAGGGCTCTGACGCGAGGGGCCGCGCGAATTGGTGATAGACGTTGGGTCGTGCTGGCACGTGCGCGTGCGCAAGGGTAGAAGCGCCGGGAGTCTCGCGTAGCCCTTGGGGCTTTCGGGTGGTTGGGACCTATCACGCAACTGGAGGGTGGGGCGGTCGATAGGTGTTGTATGTGCAGACAGGCTCCCGCGTTGGAATCGAGGGGGGAGGGAGAACGGATGATGTCGTGGACATGGAAGATGATCCTTGTAGGGGTTTGCGCGGGGGTGTCGGTTGCCTACGGCGCCGGCTGCGTACCGGATGTACCGTTCGACACCGAGGACGAGACGGAGGCAGAAAAGGATGCAGGCACAGTTGGGGGGCCGACGGCTACCGATCGCGCCTTTGTCACCGGGGACGACGGTTCCAACCGTGGTGGAGCCGACCCGCAAGGCGAGGCATCCGGCGAACCCGGCTCTTCGATGACGACCTCGACTGACAGCGCGTCATCCCCCCCCGATCCGGCCGGCCACGCAGCCGCGGCCATGGGAGATGCCGGGTGCCAGGGCGACGCATGCGGTTGCGACGAGGGCGCGACGCGTCGCTGCGGTAGCGACGTCGGAATATGTCGGCAAGGCGTGCAAACGTGCGAGGGAGGAACCTGGTCCGAGTGCGCCGACGCCGTGGAAGCCAGTGAGGAAGTTTGCGACCAGGACCGGCGCGACGAGGACTGCGACGGCAGCCACAACGAGGACTGTGCCTGCGAGGAGGGCGATAGCCAGCCGTGCGGGGCATCCGAGGAGGGCGCCTGTACCCTGGGCACCCAGACCTGCGTCGATGGCAGTTGGTCGTCGGAGTGCCAGGGCGAGATTCGCCCGCAGGCCAGAGAGATCTGCGACAGCGAAGGCCTGGACGAGGATTGCGATGGCCAACAGAACGAAGGCTGCGCCGACAACTCCGGTGACCCCGGGCCCGGCGACACCAGAACATGTGAACCGGGATCCACCCGCTGCGACGGGGAGACCACGATGCTGGTCTGCAATGCCGAAGGCAGCGAGTTGGAACGGCGACCGTGTCCTTCCGCTACCCCCGTGTGCATCGGCGACGGTATGTGCGTCCAGTGCAACGATCCGGGAGACTGCGGCACTTCCAGCGATGTTTGCCAGGTATGGGCCTGCGACAATCACACCTGCAAGCCGGAAGACAAACCGGGGGACTACAGCAGCGACGCTAACAACTGCGGCAGCTGTGGCAATCGCTGCAGAGCGCCCTCCCCATACTGTCGCAGTGGAGGCTGCGTCGAGTGCCGTTCCTCCAACGATTGCGGGCAGGGCGAAACCTGCCGCAATGGTGAATGCGCCTGCCAGGGCATCCCGTCGCTCAGCAATGAGGACCACTGTGGCATCTGCGGGAACAAGTGCGAGGCCGGGGAGGAATGTCGGCTTGGCGTTTGTCAGCAGCCACCCTGTGGCAACGGTAGGATCGATCTTGGAGAGGGTTGCGATCCGGCGGCCCGCGGCTGGACGGTGGAGACATGTGATCCGAACACGTGTCAGCGGAGTACGCCGCCGGACCCTTGCGAGGGCGTCGACCTGCGGACCGATCAGAACAACTGCGGTAGGTGCGGTGTCGCGTGCGAGCGCGGCTTGGAGTGCCGTGAGGGGGTTTGCAGGTCCCTGTGTGGTAACGGGCGTCGAGATGCAGGGGAACAGTGCGATGTATCGGCCGGGTCATCGGAGTTTCGCTGCGATCCGAAAACCTGCGAAACACGCACCTTATACACACCCTGTGCAAAACCAAGTGACTGTGACAGCGGGATGATATGCCACGTAGGAGGGTTCTGCACGCGCGGTTGCTCCGGCGGATGTGAAGCTCCAGACGGATATGGGACGCTGTGTGCTGAAGCGCGTACGTGTGTTCTCGGATGCGCGGACGGCCAGAAATGTCCTTTCGATTACGTGTGCAACCCATGGAATCTTTGCGAGGCTCCAAAATGAAGCGTCTGCTTCTTGCTGCATTCCTTGTTCTCGTTTCCGCGTGTTGTGATGCGCGGCTCCGGCGGGTCCTTCCGTCGAGCCATACAAATGTGCCGGCAGTCACTTTGTATCCTTCTTCAGCGGTGGAATACGGACCAGCTTCGAGCGATCCGGCGAGCGAGGGAGACGCAGGAGAGGATGAATACACCGAGGAAGTAATGACGAACGTCGTCATCATTGGAGACTCCTGGATGGCCGGCAACAACGCCATTGCCACTCAGTTGGCAGAGCTAACCGGCTATCGCTACAGGTCGTATGCCCGCGACGGGGCCCGAGTTTTGGTATCCCAACCCACAAGTATCCCGGAGATGTGGGAGGTGGCGATGCAAGACGATCCACAAATCGACACGGTGCTGATGAGCGGAGGAATCAACGACCAACTCAGGCGGTCAGAAATTCGGGCTGCGTGCCTCGAAGCAGGGAGGCCTGGCCCTGCCTGCCAGGAGGAACTATTTGCGGCGATCCTCGATGCGCTCACAGCACTCTGGTCAGCCATGGCGGGGGCCGGGGTCCGGGATGTCGTGTATGTTCAGTTCTCTACCGGGGCCGAGGAATTTGGGTTCCCAGCTGGGAATGGAGACGACGTTGCTAGCCGGTGCGCGAAGGTGGCGGGGGCGCGGTGCCACCTCTTGCGGACAAGCGCGTTGGTGCAACGCCACCCCCTGGTGGATGGACTTCACCCACCGATCGATGGCTATCGCAGCATTGCGGTTGCTTTGCTCGAACAGTTGGCTGCAGGTGGGATCGCACACTAGCAGGTGGGATCGCACGCTAGCAGGGTGGGCGTCGCATCGCCCCACGCAACGCTTCCAGTTTGCGACCTTTCCACATACGCGGACGCCCGATTGTTCGAGCGTTTTCTAGCCAGAACACCTTGCGGGAAGGTCGCGATTCCCGCGTGGGATACCAGGCGCTTGCTCGCCAGACTTTCTCGCGGGTCGGACGGAACGGGCACCATGCACCCGCCGTCGGGGGCCTGCGCGACCACAGTCTCGACCCGAGCGCGGAGATCGCGCCGGGTGCCTACTACCTCATGCTCTCGCCCCCGGAGCGGGTGGATCGACATGTGACCGTCAGCCGCTCGAGTGAAAGTTTCGCACCAGGTGCATTCTGATGGGATTGTCGGGACGATGGCCGCAACACGGGCCACCAGCGATAGCTCGTCCATCTCGATGGCGAAGGTGCCATCGCTGAAAGCCCGCTTGAGCTGCAGGCGCACCCGACCACGGTCGAGACGGCCACTCGGACGGATCCCCCGGGGACGGATCCCCCGGGGGCCAGGATACCTCCCGATTCTCATTCCGCTTCTGATGGGGACGATGTCTCGGGTATCGGTTCGTCGGGAAAGACAATCGGCCACAACAACGCGAGCACGGTATGACGAGCCTTCGCCGAAGTGCTCGGTTCGTCAACTTCGTAGTCGTCGTTGGCGACCAGGTCCGTCCACGGCGTCTCCCTGGACGAGACGGCCGCACGGAGTTGGCGGCTCAGATCCTCACGATAGGCCGTGTCGGTCAGGTCCTCCGCCAAGAACTTCTTCGCAACCTCCCAGTCAAAATCCAGGGAGGTGTCGAAGTACATGAGAGCCTTTCGCACTGCTGCAAGCTGGTCAGTCATTGGGGCGCCAAGTCTGGAAAGAGGGTGATCGTGTCCCACTCACCCGTTTGAGGGTTGAGCCTGTAGTGACCCGAAACGTGATCGAGGCCGTCGTGCCGGCGCAGCGGACCTTGAGTTCCGGGGCGATGCCGAACGCCCCCGATCCGCGAGAAGCCACGACCCGCGTCGAAGCCAACCGGCGCCTTGCGCGGACTGAAGACCGTAGCATTCGGGTTCGCAGCCACGAACTCACGAAGCGGCCCCTGTCGGATTGCGTCGTCCGCCCGAAGCAGCAACTCATCAGTGTGGAACGCTGAGGCCTGCGGTGGGAGCCTAACGTCACCATCCCCCCGTGTCAGTAAGTGGCGAGACACCGACCTTTCGAATTGAATGTGCAATCG
>JAPPOR010000204.1 GCA_028817905.1 Myxococcales bacterium | reverse complement strand
GCTAGGGGACGACTTGGCGCATCCAGAAGGGCATGAACAGCAGCGGGAACCACAGGAGCGTGAAGATGGCGACCCTGCGGCGGATGGGCGATAGCGCGGCGCCGTTGGTGGGGGGGTGTTCTGCACCCGCGGAGGAAACAATGAAGCGCAGCAGCACCCACCAGATCAGCCAATGCATGCCCGCTGTGAAGCCCGTGACAAGGCGCTCGCCGTGCACACCTGCCAGCAGCAAGGGCAGTCCATAGTAGCCGCCTACTGCTAGCGCCAGGAAAGGAAGCAGCTGGCGCAGTCGGCGCGAGTAGCGCTCTTGCCGCTTGCCGAATAGGGCGTAGGCCACGTGGCCGCCGTCGAGCTGCGCTGCGGGCAGAAGGTTGATCATCGTCACCAGCAGACCCGCCCAACCGGCCAGGGCGGTGGGCGATAGCATGATGTCGTGACCTTCCGGGATCGGTCCCTTGATCGCCCATAGCAGCCCTCCGTAGAGCAATGAGTGGCCTTCCAGGAGGTACACGGAGTCGTGGGAAAAGGGTTGGACCGGAGATTCTGCAATGCCGTAGATCAGCACCGGTACCGCGACGCACAGTCCGGCGAGCGGTCCGGCCGCTCCGATATCGAGTAGGGCGTTGCGTCGCTCGATGCGGTCGGGCATCGCGATCACAGCGCCCAGCGTGCCAAGGGGCGGAATGGGAAGGGGGATGAAGAACGGTGGCGAGGCGGGCACCCGATGAATACGCGCGGCGATGTAGTGGCCGAGCTCGTGCGACAGCAGAATGGTCATCATTGGAACGGAGTAGGCCAGGCCGTTCACGTAGGTGGTCGACGCACACGTGGCGGCGAAGAGCGCGATGGCCGCCAGAACTTGGCGGCGGGAATGGGGAGGCTCCGTTGTCTGCGGAGCCGTCGCAGAACCTCCGGCGTTTGCCGTCCGGCGCGGGGTTTCGCTCGCGCTGTGATCCTTCATCGCCTTGTCATTCTTGGGGTGCACCCGGGGGGACTTCGCCAGTCCCGTCGCACGCGTCCAAGCCCCACGCCCGCTCCAGGGCGGCCGCGCGCGTTTCGACACTCGCATCGAGCTCCCCGAGGTCGCTGTGGATCCACACTCCTCCGCGTGTCATCCGTTCGTCGGCGCGGACCTCGACGACCTGTGCCGTCTCCTCGTTCGCGTCCGCGCTTGTCGCAACGCGCGACCCGACCCATCGCGACAGAGCTGCCGCATCGTCGGGATGGGCCCGAAGGACGACGCTACGGGCGTGGCGCAGCTTTGCAAGGAGCGGGCGGACGATCTCGCAGATCAGTTCGGGGTGCAGGTTGAGCTGTCGACCCAACAAGTGCTTGCTGGCGGCCAGTGCGAGGGTGGTCAGGTCCTGCTCAGCTTCGGCAGTGCAGGCCGCACGCGCCGCGGCCAGACGCAAGTGCTCTACGGCCAGTTCCTCGCGGGCTTGGCTGCGTGCCAGAGCCAGCACTTCCCCTTCGCGCGCGCGCGCGCGCGCCTCGGCCTGAGCCACGATCGTGTCGGCTGCTTCGTGAGCCGCCTCAAGGATCCGGCGGGCCTCGGTGTGGGCGTTTTGGACCCGCACCCGTACCACGTGGCGGGTGGCCGTGTCGGCCTGGATGACCCGTCCCATCAGGACTCCGCGCCTCCGTCTGCCGTGTTCTGGGTCTCGGCGGCTGCCTGCGCGCGCACGCAACGATACAGCAGCCGTAGCAGGTAGGGCTCGGCGACGTATCCGGGGCGCGGCAGAGGGCCGCGCGCCAGCAATGGTCGAGCGGCTGTCGTCTCCGCCCGCGTCGCGAGCAAGCAGGCGACCCTCGGCCGCACCGTAGCGAGCTGGACCGCTGTGAGCGGGGGTTCGACCGCCATTCCGGCAAGCGCCTGGTCACGGCTCCCCCGCTCGAGCTGTCTGAAGGCTCGGGCCGCCGACAACCATGCGGTACAGACTTCCGGCGCCACGCCCGCCTCCGCACGGATCGCTCCCCGATCGCGGGCGACCGTGGCCGCGAGCAGGAAGCCTTGGCTTGCGCGTTCGGGAATCTCCATCGCTTCGTGGCAGCCCATGCGACCATACCACGGGTAGCCGACGGGCCCGCCCAAAACGCGTATACTCCCCGTGTGGCGTGTGTCGCACTGACGTCTGCTCGCGGTTCTCTGCGCTGGGGCGGTGGTTCCATTCCCGGTCCGTGCCGGTGGACGACCGGCATCCGCCTGTTTCTGCTCCTGGGTGTCAGCTTGGTCGGGATGCAGGTGCTTGCCCCGCTGTCGGTCCTGGGCCAGGGTGCCGGTTGTCTCGACGAGGGGCCGACCCTCGAAACGACCCCCGGATCGGGGGCGACGGAGGTGGCGCTCGACGCTCCGGTGGTGGTGCGCTTTCGCGATCCTGTCGTGCCCGCTGTTCTCAACGGTGGCGAGCTGTCCGTGCTTTTGCTCCCCGAACCGGTCGATGTACGACCCAGCGGTGGGGGGACAGTCGACAACCTGGTCGCGCGCCCTGTCGCAGGCCGGTTGCAGCGCTTGAGCGCCCACGCCATGGCGTTCGTTCCAGCAGACCGGCTGTTGCCCGAGCGTGACTACTTCTTGACCGTCGAGGTGTTTGGAGCGGCCCAGGAATACGAGTCCGATTTTCGAACGGGCCGTCGTACGGACCAACAAGCGCCCATGCTGTTCATTGAGGAGGACGACGTTGGGCTGGTGTCAGGGCCGTCTCCCGCTGGCTGTGGGTTGCCCGACGGTTCGTACCTCGTCGACCTGGACTTGGGGGCTGCCGTGGACGATGCGGACAACGGTGCACTCGAGTACTATCTGTTCTTGACCCGTGCCCGTGGGCTCAGCGCCCCGATCCTGCTGGATCGCGTGCGCCGGGGGGGAGCCTCGGGGCGCGTGGTCCTGCGCTTCGTTTTGACGTCCGAGCAGGTTGAGGAGCCGGTGTGCGTTGCCGTGCGCGTGGTAGACGGGGTGGGTCGGTCATCTACTAGCGAACCCGAGTTTTGCTTCGACCCGCGGCAAAGCACGTATTTTCATCCGCTGTGCCGTGTTTCCGCCCCTGGGGCCCGTTCGCGCGCGGGTCTGCAGGCGAGCCCGTGGGTGCTCACATCTACTGCTTTTCTGGTACTCTTGACGCTGACTTGGCTGGCGCGTCGCTCTCGCGCCACGTAGACCGTACCTCCCAGAGCGTACGGAGGAGTGACCGCAGATGTCCAACGGCTCGGCGCTTCGTTTCTGGCCGCTTACCGATGTCGGCCGCGTTCGCGATGGCAACGAGGACAGCTTCTTGGTCGACGAGTCGCTCAACCTGTTCGTCGTAGCCGATGGCATGGGCGGGCACGCAGCGGGCGAAGTCGCAAGCAACGTGGCCGTGCATTCCTTCAGGGAGTCGGTGCACTCCGAGCGAGCATTGCTCGATGCGTTCGAGCGCGGCCTGTCGAGCACGACGCGCGAGGACGTTCTACGCTTGCTTGAGCAGGGCGTTCAGAACGCCTGTGCGATGGTGCATGGAGAAGCCCAGAGGGACCCCTCCAAGCGCGGGATGGGCACGACCATCGTCGCCTTGCTTGTCATTGGCAGCCGTGGGTTCTGCGTTCACGTCGGCGATTCCAGGATCTATCTCGTTCGCAACGATACGGTTCACCAGTTGACGGAAGACCACTCGTTGATCAATGAGCTCTTGAAGCGGGGGCGTCTCAAGCCGGAACAAATCGCAAAGCTCAACATGAAGAACGCTGTAACGCGTGCGGTGGGCGTGTACGAGAGCGTCGAGGCGGACACGCTAGACTTCGACATTCTCCCGGGGGACCGCTTCCTGCTTTGCTCAGATGGCTTGACGGAGTATGCAGAGGACGCCGACATAGCCCGTGTCTTTCGGGACAAGCCCGAGGAGAGCGTTGCCCAGGCGTTCATCGACTACGCCAACGCTGGAGGGGGAAAAGACAATATCACCGCGGTCGTCGTCAAGGTGCCAGACGCGTCTGCAGGTCTCGACAAGCTCGCAAGCGAGGTCAACCTCAAGCTGGAGACGTTGCATCGCATGCCGATGTTTCGCCATCTTACCTATCAAGAGCTCGTGCGAGTGATGAACATCATCGACGTACGCGACTATCCGGCGGACGAGCAGATCGTTGAAGAGGGTGAGGATGGCGACGAGATGTTTATTGTGTTGACCGGCAAGGTGCGCGTGCACTCCGGCGACCAGGTTCTCGTTGAGCTGTCTGCCGGACAGCACTTTGGGGAGATGGCCCTGGTCGATCGGGCGCCCCGTAGCGCCAGCGTGACCGTGGGGGAGCCATCCAAGCTAATGGTGATGCGGCGGCGTAGCTTCTTCGATCTCATCCGCAAGGATCACGATGTGGCGGTCAAGCTGCTATGGGCCTTTCTCGGAGTGCTTAACCAACGCTTGCGTACAACCTCGCACGAGCTGGGTCATGCGCGCGAGCAGATCGCCATGCTGCACGCGAGTACCGTGATGAACGAGGGAGACCTGCTCGAAGTCGAGTAGTCAGGTAGGCCGGAACGCTTGCC
>JAPPOR010000598.1 GCA_028817905.1 Myxococcales bacterium | reverse complement strand
CGGCCTGGCTCGACCGACTGGTCCCTGGCCTGTTGGCGCGCATGATGGCGCGAGCTAGCTAGCCCGCATGGGACTTTGTCACCACCCTCCTGGCACTACGGATCGGCGCCTCCGCCGTGCCCGCAGCAAGAGAAGCATCAGGGCCACTAGCACTGGGGCCCCGATGCTCCCGCCATGCTCGCCGCCGACCGCGCACCCACCGCTGTCAGAGGTGGGCTGTGGGGCTTCTTGCTCGGCCTCGTCGGCGGCACCTGGCAGCCCCATCTTCGATGCGGCCGCCGACGTCGGTGCATCCTGCTCCCCGGATGTGGCCATCTGAGCACCGGGGCCGCTTGCCGGTTCCGCCTCACCCGGGTGCTGCGCGGCGCCGTGCTCTTCTTCTTGCTCCTCTTCTTCTTGCCCCTCTTCTTCTTGCCCCTCTTCTTCTTGCTCCTCTTCTTCATCCCCGTCTGCCGGGGCACGCCAACTGCTCACGGCCCACGCAACGGGAACACAAGCGTGCACCGACTGGTCGTCCGTTCCCCAGGTAGGCGGCGCAAGCAGCTCATCGCGATCGCCGTCATCGTCGAACTTGACGCAGGCCCAACCACTGCCGCAGTCCGCATGCACCTCGCACTCGTGCAACTCGGGAAAACAAGTCCCGGCCAAGGGGCCCGACTCGATGCACTCAAAGCGATCCGGACACGGCGCACCGCCATCGCAGGCGGTCAAGGGCGGCTGACAACTCTGACCCACGTCTCCACCTCGCCTAAGGGTCGACCGGCATTCAAGGCCAGCCTCACACTCGCCGCTCGACTCACATGCGATCCAGGAAACTTCGCAAAGCCCGAAACGTGCCGCCGGCTTGTCGCAGTAGCCGTCGCACTCTTCATGTTCCTCGCACCAGTCCTCGGGGACGGGCGCACACCGGGCCGCGCGCAGGTCGCAATACTCCTCGGCTTGACAATCCTCGTCGTCCTCGCAGGTCGTGTCCTGCGCCGCCAACGGTGCGGGACCCACCGCCCATGCGAAACAGAACAGCAGGCCTACGGCCGGTACCTTCGCACAGTCCTTCATCAACCACCTCTCCTGGCACAGTGTGGCACGCCACGAACGTCGCATCTGTCCGTCATCTGGGTCAGAGCAAACGCCGTGCCAGCTAGCCAGTCCTACCTGAGCTGCGGCAGCACGTGCGCTCCGACCAATTCCACAGCCCGTCGCAGCTCGCCAAATGGAACGCCTCCCAGGTCCATCAACAGGATGTGCGTGTCGAGAGCAAGCAGCTCGTTGACGTGGGCCAAGCGATCGACCACCTCCGCGGGTGATCCACAGATCACCGGGCCGCGCAGCAGGCTATCGAAGCTCATGGGACGGCCGAAGCCGTGACGCAAGCTCTTGAAGCGCTCGATGTAGAATTCCAAGCGGGGTTGAAACCGCCGCCGCGCCTCCTGGCTCGTCTCAGCCACCCAACAATAACTCGGCATCCCGAGCCGAGGAGCCACATCGGGGGAACGCACCCCCATCTCGACGCGGTAACGCTCCACCATCGGCAGGTAGTCCTCCGGATGCCGAAACAGGCTTGGCAGAATCAAGGGTAGGCCGTGGGCCGCCGCCAGGTCGCATGATCCCTGGCTCAGTCCACCTCCGATCCAAATCGGCGGATGGGGCTTCTGCACCGGTCGCGGGCTCAGTGGCAGACTACCTCCGGCAACGGTGCTCGCTCGGTGGGTCGCTAGCATCCCTAGTAGGCTCTCTAGCCGCTCACCCATCACCCCGTAGGGATCCTCGTGGTCGATACCAAACGCAGACGAGGTCTCTTCGGACACCCCGCGCGCCACCGAAAGTTCCACCCGCCCACCCGAGAGCGCGTCGATAACCGCGACATCTTCGGCCAACCGGAGCGGGTCGTGCAAGGCGATCAAGGTGACCGTCGTGAACAACCGGACGCGTCGGGTACGCGCAGCCACAGCGGAAAGGATCAGATTCGGGTTGGGAAGAATGTACTCACTAAAGTGATGCTCCCCGACTGCAAACCGCTCGAAACCAACCTGCTCGGCGAGCACCCCGAGCTCCACAAGCTCGGAAAGCCGCTCTCCCTGCGTTGTTTGCGCTCCGGTGATCGGATCGCTCAAGTGGTCCACAAGGCTGAACAAGCCGATCTGTGTCCGTGGCCCGGCCATCTCTCCCCCCCGCCGTCTGTACGCGTGGTTCGTTACTGTGCTGTCTTACACAATCGCTCGCGCTTCGCAGACGTTTTCGACCCCGCTCGGTCGCTTTCTAGCGCTACGCCAATCGTCCGGCTCGATCGCGCTCCCTGAGAGCGCGGCCCAGGATCGACAGCTAGCTAGCTAGTGTCCCTGGCGGCGAGAGGCCCTAGGTCGCGGCGGTAGGCCGGTGTGTTGGGTCAGGGCCCGACCACCGCCCCGGCGCTTCTGGAACGCTCGCGTAGCACCCTTGCTTCGCTTGCCCTCGGGGGCGTGGCCTGTGCCCACAGGTTGGTGCCACGGGATCAAACAGGACTTGCCCGCCCCGATCAAATCCGCCCGGCCCATGCGCTTGAGCGCGTTGCGCAGGAGCGGCCAGTTGTTCGGGTCGTGGTATCGCAAGAAAGCCTTGTGCAAGCGGCGCGCGGACTCGCTCTTGGCGGTCTCCACCTCTCCGCCCTCCACCTTGACGCGCCGCAGAGGGCTCTTGCCAGCATGGTACATGGCGGTGGCGCTGGCCATGGGAGAAGGCAGGAACGCCTGGACCTGATCGAGGCGAAACCCGTTTCGCTTCAACCACAACGCGAGCTCCAGCATGTCCTCGTCGGTCGTGCCGGGATGGGCGGCGATGAAGTAGGGAATCAAGTACTGCTCCTTGCCGGCCTGCTGCGAGTAGCGATCGAATAGCCGCTTGAAGCGAGTGTAGGTCCCGATGCCCGGTTTCATCATGAGCGAAAGCGGGCCCTCGCGGATGTGTTCCGGCGCGATCTTCAGGTACCCGCCCACGTGGTGCGTCACCAGCTCCTTGACATACTCGGGCGACTCGACGGCGAGGTCGTAGCGCACCCCGGACGCGACGAATACCCGCTTGATTCCCGGAAGGCTTCGCACCCGCCTGTACAGCTTGATGAGTGCGGAATGATCCGTGTCGAGATTGTCACAGATCCCGGGATAGACGCAGGAGGGTCGCCGACAAGCTCGTTCGATCGCGCGACTCCTACATGCCAAGCGATACATGTTGGCCGTCGGGCCGCCCAGGTCGGAGATGTTTCCGGTGAACCCGGGCGTGCCGTCGCGAATGCGCTCCACTTCACGCGCCACGGAATCCTCCGAGCGATTCTGGATGATCCGCCCCTCGTGTTCGGTAATCGAGCAAAACGAACAGCCACCAAAACAACCGCGCGTGATCGTCACCGAAAAGCGAATCATCTCATAGGCAGGAATCCGGGCCTCGCCGTAGCTGGGGTGAGGCACACGGCGATACGGCAACTCGTACAGTCCATCCATCTCCGCGGTCGTCAGAGGGATCGGCGGAGGATTGATCCAGACGTCCCAATCCCCGTGCTGCTGCACCAGCGCCCGTGCGTTGCCTGGGTTGGACTCCTGGTGCAACACACGCGAAGCGTGGGCATATAGGACCTTGTCATCGCGCACCGCTTCATGGCCCGGCAGGCGGATCACCGTGCGCTCGCGCGGGTGCAGCAACGCTTGCTTGCGCGACAGCGACACCAGCTGGCCGCGCTCCGCTGGCTCGCCCTCCCTTCCCTCGCAGACGCTGCCCGCCGACGCGCTGGAACCGTCGGCGGACATCTCCACCGCATACGGATCGACCGGCGCCTGCACTGGCCCGGGCCGATCGACATCGGTTGAGTTCAACTCCACCACCCCGACGGGCAACCCGCGACGTAGAAACGCGGTGCCCCGAAGGTCCCGGATCCGGTCGATCGGCTCGTCGGCGGCAAGCCGGTGGGCCAACTCGACCACGGCGCGCTCCGCGTTGCCGTAGAGCAGGATGTCCGCCTTGGCATCCAGCAAGATCGATCGCCTGACGCGGTCCGACCAGTAGTCGTAGTGGGCTATGCGACGGAGGCTGGCCTCGATGCCGCCCAGGACGATCGGCACGTCGCGGAACGCCTCCCGGCACCGCTGGGCGTAGACGATCGCCGAGCGGTTCGGTCGCCGCCCCCCTTCGCCCCCGGGCGTGTACGCGTCGTCCGAGCGAACCTTGCGATCGCTGGTATAGCGGTTGACCATCGAATCCATGTTGCCGGCGGTCACACCGAAGAACAGGTTGGGCCGACCGAGGGTCGCGAACCCCTCTGCGCTCCGCCAGTCCGGCTGCGCGATGATGCCGACCCGGAACCCATGGGCTTCGAGCAGACGCCCGATCAGCGCCGTACCGAAGCTCGGGTGATCGACGTAGGCATCGCCACTCACCAGGATGACATCGCAACTGTCCCACCCGAGCGTGCTCATCTCCGCGCGAGACATCGGCAGCACGGGAGCGACACCCAGGCGATGGGCCCAGTGCTTGCGGTGGGAAAACAGGGGACGCGCCTC
>JAPPOR010000111.1 GCA_028817905.1 Myxococcales bacterium | reverse complement strand
GGGGCTCGGGCGGGAGGGTCGTCCTGCTGGCGGGCGCCACTCCGATCGTAACCGGCGAAACTCCCGGCGCCCTGCCAACCCTACGCAACAGCCTCGACCGTCTGGCCCGCCTTGCCTTGCCCCCGGCAGCCGTACGGACGGCTACCTGGGCACTCGCTCTTTCACTGGTGCTGGCCGCCACAACCGCCCTTCCTCGCCCCCTTGGCGCAGGGCGTTCGACCGCACTGAAGCACCAAGAAACCACGGCAGGCTTTCAAGGGCAGGTCCGCGGGTTCGCGAACAACCGCGATGGTCTGCTAACGCTGATGCGGATATACGCCGAGGAGTTCGATCAGGCCTTGTGCCGAGCGCTCGACGTAGCACCGGCAGCGGACCGCCGTGAGGTGGTCGCTGCGCTCACCCGGAGAAGAGCGGACACGGCCCTGCTGCGCGCATGTGAGGAGTTGCTCGACGATCTGCAGCGCTTGCGCGCCGGCGGGGTACCCGCGCATTTGTCGGGGCACTTGGGCCAAACGAGATTCCAGACGATGGTCGAAACCGGAAGCAAGATCCTGAAGCAGATCGAATCAAAGTCATGACCGCCCCGCTCTCCCAAGCTCTCGATGAGACCCGTCTCGCGCAGGTCGCCGCCCGCGCCAATGCCGTTCTTACCCAGGTAGCGAGGGCGTACGTGGGCCCCACTTGGGTCGCCGAGCACTTGCTCGTAGCCCTGTTCGCCCAGGGCCACGTTTTGCTCGAAGGGGTACCAGGCGTCGCCAAGACCACCCTTGCCAAGGCCTTCGCTGCTACCCTCCGATGTTCGTTTCGGCGTATTCAGTTCACGCCCGACCTGATGCCAGCCGACATCACGGGAACCTACGTCCTATCACCAAACGAGGGCCGCTTCGAGCTGCGCAAGGGCCCGATCTTTGCCAACGTCGTGCTGGGCGACGAGATCAATCGAGCCCCTGCCAAGACCCAGAGCGCCCTGCTCGAAGCGATGCAGGAGACCCAGGCGACAGTGGACGGCGAGACACGTGCATTGCCGCATCCGTTTATCGTCCTCGCGACTCAAAACCCGGTGGAACAAGCCGGCACCTATCCACTGCCGGAAGCACAGATCGACCGCTTCCTAGTCAGGTTGGTGCTCGGGTACCCGGAACCCAGCGACGAGATCCACATGCTTGAGCGGGTGGGGTCCGGCGCCCTTGAGGTCGCCCCCGTGCTGTCTCCGGAGGAGATCTGCGAGATTCAGCGAATGGCGAGACTGGTTCACGCAGAACGGGCCGTCACCGAGTACGTGGTCCGACTCACTGGATACACGCGCGGGCACGGACATGTGTACCTAGGAGCTTCACCCCGTGCGTCGCTGTCGCTGCTGCAAGCGAGCAAGGCCCGCGCGCTTCTGCAGGGCCGACCCTTCGCGCTCCCGGACGACGTCAAGGCACTGGCGGTACCGGTCCTGGCACACCGCATCGTCTTGAACCCCGAAGCGCAGATGGAGGGCATTTCGAGCGACACGATCGTTCAGGAAGCGCTCACACGCGTTGCCCACCGCAAGGGCGCGTAATGCTTCCCGTCCCGACGCCGGCGGCCAAATTTGCGTTCGGAGGGTGCGTCACCGTGCTGGTCACGGCGCTGATCGCAAACTCACCCACCACTGCCGTGCTAGCCACCGGAGGCTTGCTAGGCCTCGCCTTGTCGCTCGCACTGACGGTCGCAGCGAGCCGTCGAATGCGGAGGCAGCGGATCGAGCTGTCGTGGTGGCACGCCCACGGCGCAACAGCGCTCGGCGCAGCGGCCGTGGTCGGCGTGCCGTTCGAAGTATGTTGTGAGTTGCGCAATCGCAGCGGTCGCAGCCTATGGCTATCGGGGCTTTCGCCGCTGGTGCCGCAGGGAACCCATGTTCTCATGCCAGACCAACCAAGCGTCTGGCTGGCGGCAGCGACCCGTACGCAGGTTACCTTCAAGGTACTGGCCGATGCAGCGGGACGCGTGGTGCTGCAGGGACTGTCCGTCTCAGCTCCAGGCCCCCTGTCCCTGTTCTCTTCGCCGCTTTACTTCCCGAGCCCGCTCACCATCAAAGTGCTCCCGCAAGCCGCGCACCGACCCGTTCGCACCCCGGCGGACAACACCGCGCGTTCGGTGGAGCGTCCGGGCCAGACGTCCATTCGCCGTCGCGGGGATGGCACGGAGTTGCGCGAGCTTCGCGAGCATCAGCCGGGCGATGCGTTCCGCTCGATCGCGTGGAAGGCCAGCGCCAAGCGGGGAAAGCTCCTGGTGCGGGAGGTCGAGCGCGAAGTGCAAGATACGCTGTACCTGGTGGTGGACATCAGCGGCAGCATGCGGGGTGGCCGCCTGGGACGCCGGCGTTTGGACCGATCGATCGAGCTTGCTGCTTTCTTCGCCCGCGACGCCCTGGAACGGGGCGACCAGGTAGGCTTGATTGCCACCGATGGCCGCATCGTCGAGCACGTCGCCCCGGGCGATGGCCTGTCTCATATGTTGCGGATCTACGATGCCCTACTGGCCACAACCGAGGTAGTGGCCGCTGACCTCACGGAAGCCACCGACGAGGAGGTCGAGGAACTGGTAGCCCGTTACCTACGCCAGCAAGAGGGGCTCGACTTTCGGCGGCCAGGTCGGCCCAACACGAAGCTCTTGGTCGAACACGCCCGCCGCGCGCTGGGCGACGACCCGCGCGTTCGCCATATCGAAGCCAGCGACCTGGAACACGCGTACCTCCGACGGTTTTGCCAGGTGCGAGGCATTCCAGTCCCCTACCGTTCCCACACACGCGCCTTCGGCAAGGCCCGTGGCTTGGGTCAGGCGATGCTAGCCGCCGCAGGCAAGACCCGGGTCCCTCGCACGATCGTGACCCTCAGTGACTTTGACGAGATCAGCTCCCTGGAAGCGCTCCGCAAGCCCATGTCGTTGGTCCGCACTCGCGCGCATCGTCTGGTCGCAGTCTATCCTCGGGACCACCTCGATGCTGGCGGCGAGGTCGGACTCGAACAGACAGCCCACCAAGTGCTGAAGCTCGCCGAAGAACGTCGGCAGGAGCAACTACGACGCTTCTTTGCGCGAGCCCGTGTGCCCACGGTGGGCGTGACCCCGGATGCGCACCCGATGCATGTGGTGGCGCGGGTCCTAGGAGCCAAGAGCGACTCGCCTCTGGGCGTGATGGAGGGCGCCATGAAAGAAGGCGTGAAGAGAGTAGCCAGCAACGAAGGTGCGAGCCGGAAAGGCCTCGGCTTCGCCTAAGGAACCCATGTTCACCGATCCTCGAAGCGTCCTTGCGCGGCACGGCCTTACCCCCAAGCGCGGTCTATCTCAGAACTTTCTGTGCTCTCCGCAGGCGATCGAGCGCATCGCAAGTGCGACGGGTGTAGGCCCCGGCGACATGGTGGTCGAGCTGGGACCCGGTTGTGGCACGCTCACCGAAGCCCTTCTCAGGCGTGGTGCCACCGTGGTCGCGATCGAGCGCGACCAAGACATGCGCCGTGTACTCGCGGCCGAGTTTGACTCCCCCCATCTGACGGTCCGGGCCGGTGACGCGACGACAATCGACTACGGCACGCTGCGGGCCGAGCTGGGTCAGCGTCCACAGGTTGTAGGGAATCTGCCCTACTCGATCACCGGAGCGATTCTGCGACGCATGATCGATCACGCTGAGCACCTGGCATCCGCGGTGCTCATGGTGCAGCGGGAAGTCGCCGAACGTCTGTACGCAGCTCCGGGTGGGCGTACCTACGGGGGGCTGACCGTCTTCACCCGCAACGTGTTCGAAGTTGAACGGGTCACTCGCGTCGCGGCTGGAGCGTTCTTTCCCCGCCCCAAGGTCGAGAGCGCCGTCGTGCGCCTGCTGCCACGCGCAAAGCCGCTCGCGCGGCAAACGCTATTCGCCCCGGTGGTCCGCGCAGCCTTTCAGGCTCGCCGCAAGACCTTGCGCAACGCCCTTCGACAGATGGAAGGTGTGTCAGCGGAGGCTGCCGAAAGGACCCTTGAGAGCTGCCAGCTGCCCCCCCGCACGCGCGCAGAAGAGCTGGACGTGGACGATTTCGACCGAATCGCGCGGGCGCTGGAAGCGCTGCGCCGACCCTCGTAGGCGCCTTACATCCAATGATCGATAGTTCTTAATTCGGGAAAGGGCACGCGCCCTTTCCCCCGTCGCGGCGAAGCCGCGCCGGGTCCCCCGTTCCGCGGGTCGCGCCGCTGCGCTTCGCTCCGGCTACAGGCCGAAACCTCTGAAGGGCAGTTTCGGGATGGACACCAGCTAGCCCGCATCCATCACCAAATCACGCGCCCTCGCACAACTGCTCGACTCCCCAGGGCTTTCGCTTCAGTCGAAAATACAGCGAGTATTCCCTCCTTCACCGAAAGCCCTGCGAAGCCGATCACTTGCACGATCATCACGTGCCTTGGCGATGGATGCGGGCTAGCCCGCATCCATCACCAAATCACGCGCGCTCGCACAACTGCTCGACTCCGCAGGGCTTTCGCCTCAGTCGAAAATACAGCGAGTATTCCCTCCTTCACCGAAAGCCCTGCGAAGCCGA
>JAPPOR010000074.1 GCA_028817905.1 Myxococcales bacterium | reverse complement strand
GCGAAGCCGATCACTTGCACGATCATCACGTGCCTTGGTGATGGATGCGGGCTAGCCCGGGAATCTGGGCCAGATGGGTGCACAGGGGGACCCGCCTTTGGCAAGCTGCCAACATGGCGAAAACGTGGAAGGCAACGCGCCGGCCGACGCCGACTCACGTGACCTCGGTGTCTGTCAGGATGTCGACTCTATCGGTGCTCTTGGCCCTTCTGGCGTGCGACCCATCCCCGCCGCTGGAAAAAGCGAGCCCCTCGTCGGTTCCTCCCGTCTCGAACCCGGCACCGCCGCCGCCTCCCGCGCCAGCACCGCCCACACACCAGCCATGCGCCCATCCCGATCCGCTTGCGCTCACGATCGCTGCCGGTGAAGCGGGGGAGACGCCCTACGGCCTGCAGATCGAGTACTTTCCTGGCGTCGGGAAGATCAAGGGCCTGCCCACCTTCGAGTTCCGGCTTCAGCACGGAACCCGACGGTGGCGCGTCGAGCGTACGATGGCCAATTGGAACTCGCGCATGACCTGGCGCGGCTTCTGCTGGAAGGGCGGCTTGCCCCACCCCAAGCCCAACGCCAAGAAGGTGGTGATCCACGTGGCTCCGGTCTGTGACCAAAACGGCGAGCTACTCGAAATGGGAGGCTGCCGCAACGTGCTCGAATAGCCCGACTTGATCGGCTCGTCGGCCCACCAAGTCGGGCTCGCCCGAAGACTTACTGGCAAACGCTGCCGCCGTCTTCGGCGGCGTGGGGACAGTGGGTGGTGGGATCGCCTGCAGCAGGTACCCCCCCATGGTAGATGCGGCACTGAACCGTATCGCCACTGGTGTCGCCGGGCGATCCGGCGGCCGAAAGCCCCGCGCACGCTGTCATGCAGGTCCCGGTGTCCGCGTATAGCTGGTTGCTACCCGTGCACGTATAGCTGGTGAGCTCGCAGTAGCTCTCGCAGTAGCTCCCGCACACCCCGCCGCCGGAAGGGCCGGCGTGGGGGCAATGCGTGGTGGGATCGCCCGCGGCGGGCGCGCCCCCGTGATAGGTCCGACAGGCGACCGTATTGCCACTGGTCGCGCCCTCGGTACCCAACTCCCAATTGGCCACGTCTTCGCAGTAATCGACACAGGCGGTCATATTGGCGTGCTCGGGCGAGCCCGAGCAGTTGGTCAGGTAGGTGTGGCAGTACTTCTCGCAGGACGGCGAATCGACGCACACACCCGCGCCGTACTGACTCGCGTGGGGACAGTGGAGTGCGGCATCGGCGGCCGCGGGTGCGCCCCCGTGGTAGATGCGACACTGTACCGAGTCGCCCGCGGTGGCCCCCGGGTCACCGGTCGCAGGCAAGGTCGAGCATGCGGCCATGCAGGTCGCCGTATCGGCGTACAGCTCGTTGCTACCCGTGCACGTCTGTCCGGTCAGCTGACAATAGTTCTCGCAGTAGCTGCCGCACACGCCGCCACCGGAAGGCCCTGCGTGGGGGCAGTGCGTGGTTGGGTCACCCGCAGCCGGCGCGCCCCCGTGGTAGGTCCGGCACGCTACCGTGTTGCCACTGGTGGCGCCCTCGGTGCCCAGCTCCCACATGGCGACGTCCTCGCAATAGTCGAGGCAGGCTGTCATGTCCGCGTACTCGGAAACGCCCGAACAGTTGGTCAGGTAGGTCGAGCAGTACTCTTCGCAGGACGGGCCGTCCATGCCTGCATCGTCATCACCGTCGCCGTCGCCGTCGCCATCGCCGTCGCCATCACCGTCGCCGTCGCCATCACCGTCGCCATCACCGTCGCCGTCGCCATCACCGTCGCCATCACCACTGCCGGAGTCGATGACAGGTTCCGGATCGTCGTCGCCGCAAGCGACCAAACCAGCAAACACCACAAGGCACAGCAACCATCCGATAAGCGACCAGCGTTTCATGCGAATCGACCTCCCAATAAGATTCGTCCGGGACCCGTAGCTGACAAATAGGTTCCCTATTTGTACGCAAAATCGGTACGGCGGATCCGCACAAAAGCAGGTTTGGCGCGATACCTCACATCCCTGTGCGGCTCTCGGGCCGAAGGTTGGCCGCCCACGCCGAACAAACTGCCAAGCTTGCCTCCCACCGAACGGACCGCGATGCACCCTTGCAGCCCCATCCAGCCGAAGAGTTCGCCAACAATTCTCTAGCCCAAACGGAAAAACCGGTGCGAGTCAGCCCTTTCTACGATCCGCACCCACCCTGACACCGGATGCGGTTGTAGGGTGGCGGGCGAGATGGTTCCGATCCCATTTGACAACACCTACGCGAGGTTGCCCCCCCGGTTCTACAGCAGGCTGGCGCCGCAACCCGTGGCTGCTCCGAGCCCGATCCAGGTCAACGGGGAGCTGGCCACACGGCTCGGCATCGACCTGGACTTCCTGGAATCCGAAGCGGGCACCGAGCTGTTGGCCGGCAACCGTGTCGTCGAGGGTGCCGACCCCATCGCGACCGCATATGCCGGACACCAGTTCGGCCATTTCAACCCGCGCTTGGGCGACGGCCGGGCCTTGCTGCTTGGCGAAGTCCTTGGAAGCGATGGCGCGCGCTACGACCTGCAGTGGAAGGGCTCCGGTCGCACTCCCTACTCGCGCGGTGGCGACGGGCGCTCCCCCCTGGGGCCGGTCCTGCGCGAGTACATCGTGAGCGAGGCCATGACGGCGCTGGGCATCCCCAGCACCCGATCGCTCGCGGCCGTTGCCACCGGGGAGCCGGTGTTCCGCGAGCGACCACTGCCCGGAGGGGTGCTTCTGCGGGTCGCGCGCAGCCACATCCGCGTGGGAACGTTTGAGTACTTCGCCTCCCAACGCGACGACGAAGGGTTGGAGCTCCTGGTGGAGCATGCGATGTCGCGCCACTACCCGGAGCTGCTGGAAACCGGTGCGCCCGCCCTGTCGTTCCTGCAGGGTGTGGCCGAACGCCAGGCGGAGCTCGTGGCCCGTTGGCAATTGGTCGGCTTCATCCACGGCGTGATGAACACCGATAACATGCTGATCTCCGGAGAGACCATCGACTACGGGCCGTGTGCCTTCATGGACACCTACGATCCGAAGACCGTCTTCAGCTCGATCGACCACCACGGGCGCTACGCCTACCAGAACCAGCCAGCCATCGCGCGCTGGAACCTGGCCTGCCTGGCGCGTGCGCTGTTGCCTGTGTGCGGCGGAGACGAGACCGAGACGGTCGCCGCTGCCCAGGCTGTCATCGACGGGTTCCCCGATCGGTTCGCGTCCAGCTTCCAGGTGGGCCTACGGCGCAAGCTGGGTCTCTCGACCCACCAGGCCGGTGACGAGGAGCTATGCGAGGATCTGCTGCGAGGCTTCGAGGCGGCCCATTTGGACTTCACCCTGGGGTTCCGTCAGCTGACGATCCTTGCCAACCCCGACCCCGATCCCGAGGAGACGCAACACGTCGAACAACACATTGGCCCACTTCCGGATGGACTCACGGGCTGGCTTGCGCGTTGGCGACAGCGCCTGGAGAGGGACCCGCGCCCCGCGACCCAGCGAGCCGCCGACATGCGCAACCACAATCCCTTCTTCATCCCTCGCAACCATGGCGTCGAGGCCGCCATCCGCGCCGCGGAGGATGACGGTGACTTCCAGCCGTTTCGTATCCTGGTAGACGCGGTCACGAGCCCCCGCCACTTCCGCGCCGACCGGGCCGACCTTGCGCGGCCCCCCGAGGCCCACGAGGAGGTCAAGCAAACTTTCTGCGGAACCTGATCGTCGAGCCACCAGCGGGCGAAATGACCGACCCATGATCAGGACCGCATAGCGGCGCCGCCGCATGTGGGCGACGCCGCTCTATCGAGCGTGCCCGTTAGGTACAGCTTGAGCTGTCGTACTGGCAGTACCCATCCGCATCGCAAGTGTCCACCGTGCAAGCGACATTATCGTTGCAGTCGCTCTCCTGGGTGTCGACGCTGCACTCGCACAACGCCGCAGAATGGACGCACTCGCGTTGCTCACATGTGTCATGCGTGCAGCCCTTGTTGTCGTTGCAGTCGGCTGCCGTCGTGCAATCACAGCCGGCACCGTCATGCTCGCACCGGTTGGTGGACGTATTGCAGGTGTCGTTTGTGCAAGGGATCGAATCGTCACATTCGGAGTCCATAGTGCACGTGCACGCGCTGTCATCGAACTCGCAATACCCATCGGCGTTGCAGCTATCCGTGGTGCAGGCCCTGCTGTCATCACATTCCTCATCGATGTCGCAGTCGCAGCCGCTGTAGTCGCTGAGACATTCCCCGGGGTCCTCCACCCCGCAGCTATCGATCGAGCACGCGATGTTGTCGCTACAGTCCGAGTGCTTGGTGCAGCCGGCGTCTACGCCTGAGTCCACGCCGGAATCCGTGCCCGAGTCCACGCCCGAGTCCGTACCAGCGTCCATCCCGGAATCCATGCCCGAATCCACGCCCGAGTCCATGCCCGAGTCGCCATCACCGTCGCCGTCGCCATCACCGTCGCCGTCGCCATCACCGTCGCCGTCGCCGTCGCCATCACCGTCGCCGTCGCCGTCGCCATCACCGTCGCCGTCGC
>JAPPOR010000840.1 GCA_028817905.1 Myxococcales bacterium | reverse complement strand
CTGGGAGCGAGGACCGGCCAAGCGGTGTCTTCGCCCGACAAGCCGCGACACAACACCTGGTCTCGGAACAAATGACCATGGTGGTCGCGGCCCAGTCGAAGCAAGTACCCCATGGGCCCCAATACCCTGACGGGAGCGACCAAAGGTGTTGCAGACCCAAGGTGAACGAAGGATCCCGGTGGTCCGTGGCCGCATCACGCTCGGCCCATTCTTCTTGTTGGGTCCATGAAATCGCTTGCACTTCCGGCCGGCCCATCGCACCGTTCGGAGGCGAAGTCATGACGTCGAGCGTAGCCCAGAAGCCGGAGATTATCGTTATCGGCTGCGGCTTCGTGGGTCGGGAGGTTGCACGACAGGCGGCGGTCACTGGCAGCAGCGCATTGGTCACGACGCGCGATCGTGGGCGCGCAGGGCAGCTCCGGGTTGAAGGACTGGCTGTACATCTGCTCGATGGCGACGAGGCCTGGGAGCGTCTGCTTGCGCGTGCCACCGGTTCCAACTGTGTAATCACCTATCCTCCGGAGCCCAACGCGGACCGATGGGCATCTGACATCGCCGGACGCGCGCACGCGAGCGTGTACATCTCGTCGACGGGTGTGTACGGCGACACGACGGGGGAGATCGATGACGCCACGCCGGCCGCTCCCAGCACCGAGCGGGGCCTGCGGCGTCTCGCGTCCGAGCGCCGAATGCGCGAAGGGGGAGCGGTCGTATTGCGGGCCCCGGGTATCTACGGTCCGGGTCGGGGGCTTCACATCCGGTTGCGCGCGGGCACCTTCAAGATGACCGGAGACGGCACCAGCTACCTATCCCGCATCCATGTGGCCGATCTCGCGGGTCTCGCGTTGGCCGCCCTCGCGCGGGGCCGACCGGGGACGGTTCACGTAGTGGGAGACCTGATGCCGTCTACGCAGCAGCAGCTGGTGGCCTTCCTGTGCGATCGCTTGGGATTGCCGATGCCCGAGCAGGCTGAGCGTGCGCGCGCCCATGAAACCCTCCGGAGTGATCGGCGGATCGATCCGCGGCCAGCACTCAGCGCCCTGGGCTACACGTTGCGGTATGCAGACTACCGGGATGGCTACGGTGACCTGCTCAACTCGTTCGCTTCTGGATGAATAGGCGGGCCGCGAGGGAATTGATACCACTGGCTTCAAGGGTGATTTCGAGATCCCAAACCTACGTGCCAAGGGTGATTTCGAGGGACCCAAGAAGTTCGTAGTCTGGCCTCCGGGCCGCTAGTGGGAGCCGCGGGCAGGGCCTGCCGGTGCTGGCTCCGGCCACGTCTTGGCTCACAGCGCTCGAAGAGGGCCGCGGTCCGTTCGTCACTCAGCGCGAGCGCGTCTGGGGGGCAGCGCGATGGGTTCGACGCCAGGCACGATGCGGTGGCGTAGCGTTCCGAGGCGTTCGATCTCCAGCTCGACCTGGTCACCGGGTTTGAGCCACGGGTACCGGTCGGCTCCGTGCATCAGCATCAGCTCGAGGATGCACCCGGTTCCCACCGTGCCGGAACCGATCACGTCGCCGGGCCGAAGCTCCGTCCCGCGGGCTGCGTAGGAAAGCAGCTCGCCCCACTGCCAGTCGATGCTGTCCATCCGGCCGGCGCTGTACGGCTTGCCGTTGACCGAAGCTTTCATCTCGAGTTGCAGGCCCCATTCGCCACGCGCGGACGCGACCTCGTCCGGCGTGACCAGGTAAGGTCCGATGGAGGTGGCTGTGTCCTTGCCCTTGGCGGGTCCCAAGAGCGGCATCTCGCGCGCTTGCAGGTCGCGCGCCGAGAAATCACAGAGTACCGCGTAGCCAGCGATGTAGCCCTCCGCCTCCTGTGGGGTGACGTTCTGGCCGGAGCGACCGATGATCGCGGCGGCCTCTAGTTCGTAGTCCCAGGCCGCGCTGCCCGGGGCGATCGCGACGTCCGCACCCGCGCCGACGATGCCGGCCGGATTCGTGAAGTAGAAGCATGGCTGCTGATAGTAGACGGGTGGGATCTCACGCTTCAGCGCTCGCTGCACGTTCTCGTAGTGGGCGTTGAAGGCCATGAAGTCGCGCACCGACGGTGGCCGTGGAATCGGTGCGAGCAGCTCGACGTCTGCCAGCGCGTAGACGTCGTGCGGGCGTGCGCGCGCCTCCTCGCCGGCTCGGTTGAGTTTCTCCCCCTCATCGCCAAGGAGGTCGACCAGCTTGGTACCGGCCTCCAGCGCATGGAGGGCGCCGTCGTGTACTAGGCCCACTCGTTCACCGTCGGATGAAGGGGGGTTGAAAGTTGCCCAACGCATTGCGGTGCCTCGTTGTCGGTGTTGACTGCGAGCTACCGATACCGCAAGCCAATCGGCCTGCAAAGGGGCCACGCGGGAGCCTGCGCGAATCATGCGATACCTGCCAATAGGGGAGCTCATGCCAGGCTGTTCGATATCGCAGCGGACTCGAGTTGCCTTCTCCAGGAGCCTTCCGTCGTAGCGAGATCCGCAGGGCCAAGCTCGAGCGCTTTCCGTACTATCTCTTCTTCACTGTGCGCGATGAGGAGATCGTGATCCTCGCCGTCGCGCACAAGCGACGCCGGCCTGGCTACCTCTCCGAGCGCCTGGACGACGTCTGAGTCGCTGCCGTCGGCGACTAGAGGAGGAGGCTCCTCTACGGCTCGCCGCCCTCACGATACGCGTCCTCGGCTTCTGCGGCCAGCGTGTTGGGCAGCACTTCGGGCGTGGCGGGCGGCTCGTCTTCAGCCTCTTCGGGCTGGACCTTGGCGAGCGGCCGCAGCGTAGCGGCTGGGTGGGTCATCGAGCGGATGTGCTTGAGCTTGCGAATGGAGACCTGGGTGTAGATCTGGGTCGTCGACAGGTCGACGTGGCCGAGCATGGCCTGGGTGTAGCGGATGTCGGCCATGCTCGAGCATCAGCGTAGCCATGGTGTGGCGGAAGAGATGGCAGCTGCCCGACTTGCCCAGCTCGGCGCCCTTGACGTAGTTGCGCACCAGCTGGGTCAGCCGCGAGGGCGTGAAGCACTCGCCCATCGCGTGGTCTATCGCAATATAGAATGGCTGTCCTAGCTCGGCGCATCAGATCTCGTGTCCGGTCGAGGGCTTCCGGGCGCAGGTCTGGCCGTTGTGTAAGGATGTTGCGGAAGCACTCGTCCAGGATCTGTTCGGACCAGCGCACCCGCACGACGCCCATCATCCCGATGCTCCACCGCCTGCCCAGACTTGCCATGGGCTCGAGAAGGATGGCCTGTGTGCCGTCGTCCAAGCCCGGACCCGCGCCCCATATCCCGACTCACGATGGCGACCACGGCGACGCGGAAGACCGCGCAGCACCTGCAGGGCCTCCTGGGCCTGGGCAGACGACTGGTGACTACTACGGCCGCCGGCTGCGGTGCGACTGGCGGAGGGAGGTCTCCTGCCATTGCTTCTACGAGCTGTACGATGCGGGCGAAGCGCCGTCGGAGGGGGGGCCCGCACACTGCGGCGAGGAATTTCTGTGCTGCATGGGCTCGAACAATTGGGAGTGCCGCTGTAGCAATGACCAGCCGGAGTGCGACCGCTTGCAGGTAGCCGGCTGGATGCAAGCACTCAGTTGTCCGCTGGGCACCCCCTGATGTGGAGGAAGCACTACTTCAACAGTTCGCGCTCGTACCGACCCAGCCAGCAGCGGCTTCAAGAGCGCTCGATCACTCCTATCGTTTTCGCGAACGCCGCCTCCACCGCTGCCGCCTCCGGATCGCTAAACGCCTCGAACTCCCTTTGTCGCGCGCGCGCCGACAGCTTGCCGTCGCCCTGCTCGAGGAAGCGAGCGAGCAATGCGATCATCCTGTCCGGCAGATCGACGATGCGCTGCACGTGCTCGGCGAAGCGGTCGAAGGCCTCGAAGTAGGAAAACCTCCTGGGGCAGGTCGCTGTCGACGGTCTCAGCCACACGCGCATAGAGATATTCCGCGTGGGCGGTCGCGTCGAAGTAGCGGTAGTAGCGTGCCGTGTCGTTGCGAACCTCGACGTTAGCTGTCCGATACGTCCCCCAGGGAGGTCGACGATAGCAGGCCCGTGACCGCGTCGGGCGTGACCGTCAGCGCGCTGGCGCTCGTGATCAGCCCGTCCGCATTGTAGGCTTAGTCCGCCGTCACCTGCCCGTTGACCCGTACCTGGTCCAATCGGAAGTGGGCGTCATACCCTTAGCTCACGCTGCCATTGGCTACCTCCGAAGCATGCGCCCAGGTGGTGCAGTCAGGAAGGCTTCGCTGTTTAGGCTGAGGTCCGTGAGGATGGCGGGGGGGCACCCGCGGATGCGTCCGTTGGCCTTGGCGTGCATGGCCCGGCCCACCCACTCGAGTAGCCCCCCGTAGGCGCTGAAGGTCATAGGAAGGATGCGGCGACCGGTGGCGTCGCGATTTGCATCGGCATACATGCCACCTCCGGACGTTTCCGCGGAAACGTCCCGGCTGGTATGCGGGATGGTACGGCGGCTGGTATCGCGGTCCTAGAAATGGTCCTAGAAATTCCACCGGGACCTTCGCCGCACCGGGCGGATCCGCAGCTTCCTCGAGCACGCGGCTGCCTGC
>JAPPOR010000215.1 GCA_028817905.1 Myxococcales bacterium | reverse complement strand
GCCGACCCTGGTGATGGTTGTCTTGTCACCCTGCCCGCGGGCAAGGATGTTGCAGCGTCCGACCTGCCCGACTCGCAGGTTCGCGACGTGTCGAGCGATGGCCTCGGTCTGCTGTCGGACCGGCCGCTGGCGGCCGCCGTGGGTGCAGAGCTCCCGCTGCACATCAAATTGCTCGACCTGCCGGAGGGGGAGAACGTGCACGCTCGGGGCGCCGTCCGATCTCAAGGGCTGTCGCCGGATGGTCGGCATCGCTACGGCATCGAACTGGTTTCGTTTGCCCGCCGGGCCGATCGCGAGTGCTGGCGCCGGTTCGTGTTTCGAAGGACGCACCCGCGCTCGCTGCAGAATCGTGAGGCCGGTGGCTTGCGAGCATGGCAGGCATTGCATGCGTCTGGCTATGTCGACCTGTTCACGCACGAGATAGAGCGTTGTGATCTGAAAGAGCGCTTCATCCGCACGTGGGGCGAGGCGTCCGCCACCTGCGGCAAGCATGTGGTCATCGAGCAGGCTGGAAGGCCCGTCGCGACCATCGGGGGCAGCCAGGTCTATCCCAGCACATGGCTGATTCATCACGTCGGGATCGATGCTGAATTTCGTAGTCAACGGGGTCGGCGAGCGCTGGTAGATATCGCGCGTGAGCTGTACTCCGCTATCTTCTACCACTTCCTGCATGGGGCCGAGGCGGACCACGTCTTGATCTATTTCGAGCGCAGGAAGCGATGGTCCCAGCTGTTCTATCGGGACTTTGTGCTGCGCCATCCAGACAAGTCCGGATACATCTACGACCGCTACAAGATGTTCAGGTGTGAGGCGGCGCTGGAACCGGCCTTTGTGGACCCCACGCTTCAGATCGTGTCTGCCGATTCGGAGCACTTGGACCTGTTGTCCAGCTGTCTGGCGCGGCGCCTTCGTCCCCTGGAGCTGGAGGCGCTCGCCTACTGCCGTCGCGACCTCGACTTGCGCTCCTATTGTGAGCAGTCCCGGCGACGCGGTGATGAGCGCGGCCGCGAGATCCGCATCGCGCTACGAGACGGGGAGCCGGTGGGGGCTATGATCGCCGAGACCGGCAGTCTGGGAGTCAACATTTTCGGTCTGCTCGACCAGTGCAAGATCGTAGGACTGGGAAGTCCGCTGGTGACGCGGGCGGCTGCCTATGCGGCGTTGCTCACGGACGCCCGACGCTACTTCGCCCAACAGGGCAGGCGCCGCTTCGTGTTGATCACACCCCCAGGAACCGACGATGCCGAGCTGGCCGGGTACGGTTGCGCACCGGTAGGCGAGGGGCAGCGCTGCATCGTTCACCGTCGATTGCTGCCAGCCTGGTTGGCGCACATTGATGAGATCGAGGGAGGGGACTGTGATTGAGGCATGGTGCGAACGGGCTGCTCGCGAGGTTGATCGACGTTCCTTTCGGCCATTGTTGCTCGATGCGAGTGATGAGGGCGACCGGCGCCGTTTGACTGAGATCATTGAGCGGGCTTCGCCCAGCTGCCACATGGAGTTGCGTGGTCAGCTCGAGTGCCTCGTCAAGGCGCGAAATCCCACCCGCAAACTCAAAGGCGAAGCGCTCGCCGACGCGGTCGCCCAGCACTTGGGTGGACGCACGTTGGAACGCTATGGGTTCTGGGCGTATTATCCGTGGTCGCAGCGCCTGGTGCAGGTGTTGGGGAGACCGGAGTTTCAGGAGCTGCGCTGCGATCGCAACCATCACAAGATCACCCGGGACGAGCAGGCGCGACTCCGCGACCAAAGCGTGGGGGTCGTGGGTCTTTCCGTGGGCCAAGCGAGTGCAGTGACCCTCGCGCTGGAAGGGGTGGCTGGAACGCTTCGCTTGGCCGACTTTGACGAGCTTGAGCTGTCGAACATGAATCGACTGCGTTGTGGGGTGCACGAGCTGGGACTCAACAAGGCGGTTCTCGCAGCCCGCCAGATTGCAGAGATCGATCCCTACATCGACGTGCAGGTCCAACCCGAGGGCGTGCGTCCGGAGACCCTCGACGAATTCTTGCTCGGCAATGGGAAGATCGATCTGCTGGTGGAGGAGTGCGATGACCTCGAAGTCAAGGTACTCGTGCGCGAGCGCGCCCGAGCGCTGGGTATTCCGGTGCTCATGGAGACCAGCGATCGGGGCCTGCTCGACGTTGAGCGCTTCGATCTCGAGCCCGAGCGCCCGCTGTTCCATGGTCTGGTTGGCGACGTGCGAGGGTCTGACCTGCGCGGTCTGACGACCAAGGAGAAGGTGCCCTTCGCGCTGGCGATTCTCGATCACGAGCAGCTATCCATGCGCCTGGCGGCGTCCTTCGCCGAGATCGATCACAGTATTTCGAGTTGGCCGCAGCTCGCCTCCGCAGTTGCCCTGGGAGGTGCCGTGGTAGCCGATGCCACACGCCGCGTCCTGCTCGGAAGGCCGCTGGCGTCGGGCCGTTACTATCTGGATATGGAAGAACGCACGGCCGCTTCGGCTGGCAGCCATCACGAGCCGCGCGCCTGTGCCCTGCCCGAAGACCCAGGGCCATTGCGGGCGCCGCAGGCGCCGCCGCAGGCACCGCGGACGCCCGGTGCGGAGCTGGGAGTGGAGCACCTGCGCGAGCTCGCTGGCTACGCGGTGTTGGCGCCGTCGGGCCATAATATGCAGGCCTGGCGCTTTGTGGGGCACGGTCGCGGCCTGCGCTGCGAGGTCGATCGCGAACGGGTCATGACGGAGTTGGAGTTCGGGCGGATAGGATCCGATATCGGTTTGGGCGCGGCGGTCGAGAACGTTGTCCTGGCCGCCGGTGCAGCGGGTTGGGTTGCGGAGCCGCAGGGGTTCGAGCCGCACACGGGTGTGTGCGACGTTCACGTGCACGTTGGCCGTCACCGAGTCGCGGCGCCAGATCCACTGTTCGAACAGCTCCTGGAACGCTGTACCAACCGCCAACTTGGACAGGGCGAGCGGCTGGGGCCCGAGGATCGGGCGGTGCTTGCCGGGGAGGCGGAGGCCTCCGGGGCGCGCCTGGAGTTCGTGGATGCACGCGACGGCTTGGGAGAGCTCGCGGAGCTGGTCGGAACGGCTGACGTGGTGGCGCTGCAAATGCAGGGCGTTCACGCGGACCTGATGCACGGTATGCGTTGGAGCTCGGAGCAGGCTGCGCGGGCGCGGGACGGGCTGGATGTCCACGCCCTCGAGCTCAGCGCCACCGATCGGGCGGCGATGCGGATCATGACACGCTGGCCGGTGTTGGAGTTTCTCCGGGAGCACGGATTCGGCGACGCGCTCAAGGAAGGCTCCCAGCGAAGTGTCTGCTCGGCGGGCGCCATGGCCGTCTTGTCCGTGCCGCACGCGGGCGCTGACGCCTACTTCCGCGGTGGGCGGGCGGTGCAGCGGGTTTGGCTGCGCGCCACGGAAAGGCGCCTTGCGGTGCAGCCGATGATGACCTTGCCCGCCTTCCTGGCGCGTCTGGGCACCTCTGGCGAGCAGGCTTTCACCGCCGCGCAGCGCTCGCAGATGCGATCGGTGGCGGAACGCTTCTTTGCGCTGTTCCCGGCTCGAAGCGGGAACACCCAGGTGATGCTCTTGCGCCTCGCCTACGCGCCGCCCCCGACGGCGCGGTCCATTCGGCGGGCCTTGTCCGAAGTCTTCTCCCTCGAGGCGCGTGGATAGTCATCGAGCACTTGGCGCAGGTCCGCGATGGCCTGGCGCAGCTGAAGCACCAGGTTGCTATCGTAGTCGATGCCTGCATGTTCGGCATGGTACGCGAGCGCGTCATTGACGAGCGGAAATACGTGGTGTGGAAAGGGGGGGCGCGCCAACATGGCGAGTCCCGTGACGATGCTGCGCACCATCGAGGCGCGAAAGCCATTGCCTTCCTGGATAACCGACGAGCTCTTCACCACCTTGGCATTGTCGGCAAGCACGGCGGCGAGGGCCCGCCGGGCGTTGGCGTTGGGGGGTCGCGCGGTATCCTCGACTACCGAGATCAGGTGTACTTCGCTTCCCCGCTCCCGCGCTAGGGCGGCCAGGTTCTCGCAGAGCTGGCGTGCCTCCTGCACAGGGGTGCTATGGCGCCAAATCACTATGAGGAAATTCTCATAAGTACCGGAGGCATGATCTTCCGTGCTGGTCAGAAGGTTTACTGCCATTGGTTGTATCCCGTAGAGCGTCCGGCCAAGCTGAACATTGGGATGCGCGACATCGTCCATGCGAGCGCGGGAGCCGTGTGTTCAAAGGCGCGTGATTTCGGTGATGGCTGCGGCCGGGGCATCTTGTCTTCGAAACCTGGGTCCAGGTTGAATAATACGCCAAGACCACACGCTTCGTGGTAGGTCAAAAGCTCAGCTTTCGCCCGCCGGTGCTTTTTGGAGCGAGCCCATCGCAGCGTGGGCGTGTGCATAGCGTTCCTATCAGGCCCGGATCCTCCAACCCACGTGCAATCGTGTTGTGCGGGGTGGAGGACTGTGCTTCATTCGCCTACATGGTGTGCTCCATCCGTGCGGAGGCTGGCGAAACAACCGGTCTGACCTGAAACTTAGGCTGCCACGTCGAACAGAGGGACGACCTTCAGTCCGAGA
>JAPPOR010000963.1:15240-23033 GCA_028817905.1 Myxococcales bacterium | reverse complement strand
TCGGGCAACTCGGGCATGGCCACCCCGCCAATCGCCACACTCGTGTTGTTCCCGTCTGCGCATGACAACAGGAAGGGGAACAGGACTTGACCCGTGACCTCGGTCTCCTCCGTCATCGTCGCTGTGGCCATGGTGCCGCCGTGCTCGTCGCCCTCACTTTCCAGCGAGCCGTGCAGCAACAGTGAGATTTCCTCGCTCAAATCGTCGTCGGCACCCCGACTCGCGACCAACTCGAGTTGGTCACCCTTGAGCAGGTAGAGCTGGCCGCGTTCTTGCCCGGCCGCGGTCAGGAGCTCGGCCAACGCCAGGCGCGCGCGCTCGTCGGCCTCCTGCGTACCTGCGAGCGTCTTTTGAAGGGTCGCCTGGCTCGTATCGTAGCCGAGGGCAGGCTCGAGCGTGGCGACCGGCAGGAGACTCGACATCGCATCACCTACGCTTGGCCATCTGGCGCGACCCTCCTGCAACAGCGCCTGGTAGCGCGCCGCCAGCGCGGGATTGTCCTTGCCGCCCCGATAGTTTGCGGCGCATTGGACGAGGCTCCGCTGAAACGCGCTGTGGTCGCCCATCCAGACAGCGATGCGCGCGCGAATCTCGTATCGGTGCCCGAGGTTCAACCCCCGCATGCCGTATTGCTCACGGTGGGCGATGCCCACATCTAGCCGCTCGACCGCTTCCTGATAGCGCCCCAGGCGCGCTTCCAGTTCGACCACTGCGTGCTCGATGTGCTCTCGCATTACACCGAGACCAGCCTCGTCAGCCTCGGCCATCCTCCGCATACCGACTTGGAGGGCTGTCTCCAGGCCCTCAACGCGCTGCAGGCATTTCACTTCACTCGCGGCCGCCCACGGCCACACACCGTGCTCGGCGGCCTTGCACTGGGACAGGCAGACACGGATGTGCTCGAGCCCGGCCCTGTGATTGCCACGGATGCGCTCGTACTCGGCGCGCCCGAAGTGAACGTAGGGCATCGCGGAGGGGTAGATCTCCGCAAGCTCCTCCAGGACATCCAGATTGCGCTTGGTCGACTCCAGGTCGTCCGCATGCGCAGCGGTCTCTATCTGCTGTGTGGTCTGCCGCAATTTGAGCGCGTGCGGACGCTTGTGCTGAACCTGCAGCAACTCGAGATGGCGGCGCCAACGCTCGGCGCCACGCAGATCGCCCTGACGCACGCAGTAGTTCTGGCGCACCGATGCGGCAAGGGTCTCCCCTTCGGGCAATCCGTCGAGCGTCTCAGCGTGTTCGAGCGCACCCTCGATGCCTAAACCCGCACACAGGTTCCCCAGCGCGTACAGCAGCATGCGCCGAGACCGCGCGATCTGCTCCGACGTCAGCCCAGGCGACTCGTCGAGCGCCGCCAGGCGCACCTGGTAGGCCTCCAAGACCTGCTCGTACCGGGCACCAATCAGGTCACGCTGGGCATGCATGCTCGCCTCGATGACGGCGATTGCCGGCGATAGCACGCGGAAGGGAGCCAGCGACGGCATGCGGTCGAGCATGGGCAAGTCACCGACGACCGCCGCATGCACGGCGGCCGCATAGACGGTCTCGACCAGGGCGCGCAGCGCATCCAACGGAGGCAGCCTTCGGAGCGCAGGGTCGGCTTCGTCGTAGCGCCGCTGGGCTCTTGTCAGCGCCACGTCGAGGCGCTTGTCTTCGGGCACCTCGCCTTCGCATGCATAAAAATCATCGAGACCACTATCGCTCGAAAGCGTCGCGAGGACCCCGGCGAAATGCTCGGGCATCCCGCGCATCAGGAAGCGGTCGGCCAGGCGCACGAGTTCGCGCTGGATGAAGAACAACTCGCGCTCGCGCCCGATGTGTGCGCACACCTGGGCGGCCTCCTGAACCAGATCCGGATAGTCGTCGCCGCCTTCGTCGACCAACGACCGCTCGGCTAGCACCGAGCCCAGCGTCACCACCGCCCCTTCGGGATCGCCGCCCCGGATCAAGCACCGAAACAGCGCGATCGGACCATGCCCCTCGGCGCGCAGCACGGACGCAAGACGGCGATGGAGCACCAGAGAACACACGGGCTCCATGTCGGCATGCAACAGTTCCGTCCAAGCCCGATCCGACAGGACATCGCCCTTCAGTGGATCGATGATGCGCGCCTGCACGAGGTGGTCAAGAGCCGTCGCCAAACGTCTGTCGTCACGATGGTTCGTCACCGGCACAAGGTGCTGTAGCGCCAGACCATAGGGTTCGGAAACAGCGAGCACTTCGGCCAGGCTGCGAGCGTCCTCGCTCAGGACTCGCAGGCGCTCGCGGCGCACCTCGGAGAGCGAGGCAGGCAAGCCGTGAGAAGCCAGGTGCGCGGGTAGGGTCCAGCTGCCGAGTTCGTAGCGGGCAAGGCCGCGGTCGACCAACGCTTGGGCCAGCTCCATGGTGGCGCGCGGGTTACCCGCGGCGCGCTCGGAGATATAGCGGGCCGCGGCGGGCAGGTTCGGGATCTCTCCAAAGACCGACTGCAATAGCCCCTGTGTGTCCACTTCGGATAGGGGTAGGAGCTCGACAGCCGTGCATAGCTCGTGCAAGAGGCCCAGCGCCTTGTTGTCGCGTGCGTCACCCGAAAGGTCGGCCACCAGCACGCCGAACCGGCCCGAGCGAATCGATGACGCCAGAGTCGCCAGGACTGCGAGCGACCCTTCATCACAGCGATCGACGTCGTCGACGACGAGCAAGAGCGCCCGCTGTTTGGCAGCCCGCACGACGAGCGTGCACAGGGAGCGGAGCATCGCCTTGCGTCCCGGACCGTCGCCCGTACGGCCCGGCTCGACTCCGAGCAAGGGCGACAGGACCTCGGCGTGGCGGCCCAGGTATGGCTCCAGCTCCGGCATGGCCCTTCGCAGCTGGTCAAGCATCGGGCGCACAACTGCGTAGTCGCCCTCGCTCCCCTCCGATGGGTTCCCCTGCAGCACGGTCATGCCCATCAAACGCGCCTCGACGGTAGCCGCCTGCAACACACGCGATCGGCCCACACCGGGCTCGCCATGAACGCGAAGCGAGCGAGACCTGGCCGCGTGGATCCTCTTGAGGTGCTCGAGCAGGGCTTGCCGGGTCTCGTCGCGCCCGACGAGGGCCGGCGTGTCGAGATAGGCCTGGGAGGCTTGCAGCGGCTCAACAGGCTCGAGCTCAGCCATGGCGGTCAGCCGCTCCATCACCTCGGAGGCATGCCGTGGCCTCGCCATCGGGTCCAGGCTCAACATGGACATCAGCAGCCGGTCCAAATCTTCCGGGATCTCGGCATCGACCCACGTCGAGGGGGCGGCGGGCAGACGCGCGTGATGGGCGGGCAGTTGGGCGAGCGTGCGCGCCGGATACGCGTGCGTACCGGTCAACGCATAGTAGAACGTGGCGGCGAGTGCGAACAAATCGGTGCGCGCGTCGAGCGGCAGGCGTGCGTGGGCCTCGGGCGCAACGCACGGCGGCGTGCCAAGCGTGGTGACGCTCACGCCGATCGGAGCCATCGCGCCAAAGTCGATCAACTTGGCGCGACCGTCCGCAGTGCAGCGCACGTTGAGTGGCGAGACGTCCCGATGAACGAATCCGCGCGAATGCAGCAGCGCCAAGCAGGAACACACGTCGCGCATCAATAGACACGCGCGCCGCCACGAAATCGGGACCTCCTCCCGGAGATCCGCCCCATCGAGCAGCTCCATGGTGTAGTAGGGGCCAAGGTCGTCGATGCCGTAGTCGTAGACGTGAATCACGCGCGGGTGTTCGAGCTCCGCGAGGGTGCGGAACTCGCGATGAAACAGCGCCACGCGCTCCTCCTTGCGGCTTTGGCCCTCCTCGATCCGCAAGCGCTTGAGTGCGACGGTACAGTCGCGATGCCGGTCGGTCACCCGATAGACCGCACCCATTCCCCCATTCCCGAGGACCCCGTGAACGTCGTACCGCGCCCCGTCCGTCACTGAATCAATTGTAGGACATCTGCGGGCTCCTCGTCTCGCGCGGGGGGGAGTCCAGAGAGTCTGATAGCGATGGTGTATGCCGGCGTCGCCGCGGGTGGGTGCCCGGGCGACAACGGGACCACTCTTCGGGCAAACCAACCAACACCTTTCCCAAGCTCACTAGCTTGGCTAGCTAGCCGACTTGCCGGGGGGGCTCGTCAAACGTGCGTTGCATGCTCGTGGCGAGTTCCTGGATCCCGAACGGCTTGCGTAGCAGCTGCATGTCCGTGTGAGCCGGCAACGCGGTCCCCGCGACGCCCTCCGCGTACCCGGTGGTGAACAACACACGCAGGTCGGGACGCTTTGCGCGGGCTTGTTTCGCCAGCTCCAAGCCGTTGACCCGCCCCGGAATCACCACGTCGGTGAACAGCAACCCGACCGCTGGGGAGTGCTCCAGGCGGGCCAGGGCCTCGCGCGCATTGCCTGCGCTCAGCGTTCGATAGCCCAGCCGCTCTAGCATTCGGCACGATAGGTCGCGCAGCTGGGACTCGTCCTCGACCACGAGCACCAGCTGGCCCGCCCCCCACTGGGGTGGTGGCTCCGCGGCTGCGGGACGCGCCACCTCCTCGTCTCGCCGAGCGCGTGGAAGCAGGATGTCCACGGTGGTCCCGCGGCCAAGCTCGCTGCGCAGTTCAACGTGCCCCCCCGACTGCGCGACGAACCCGTACACCATGCTCAGCCCCAGACCGCTGCCTTCCCCCACTTCCTTGGTCGTATAGAAGGGCTCCATGGCCTGCCGCATGACTTCCTCGGACATGCCAACACCGTCGTCAGAAACCATCATGCGCACGTAGGCACCCGGAGACAGCGGCGGCTGAGCAGCACCCAGATCCATGGGCAGCTCGACATTGGCAGTCTCGATCGACAGACACCCGCCTCCCGGCATCGCGTCGCGGGCATTGACCGCGAGATTGACGACGGCGTGCTCGAGCAGACTGCGGTCCACTTCGCACGGCCACAACCCGGCCTGCTGAGACATGACGATCTCGACGGCCTCCCCAAGGGTGCGCTGCAATAGCGAGCGCATCCCGCTCACCAGGGTGTTGACGTTCTCGACGGTAGGCTGCAGCTGTTGCTTGCGTGAGAACGCCAGCAGTCGCTGTGTCAGTTCCGCTGCGCGCTGGACCGCCTTGACCGCCTCCCGCAGGAACTCACTCGCTTGGGGTGACAGGTCCGGGTCCGAACCGGCGAGCTCGATGTTTCCACCTATCGCGGTCAGCAGGTTGTTGAAGTCGTGTGCGACGCCCCCAGTCAACTGTCCGAGCGCCTCCATCTTCTGCGCCTGCTGGAGCTGCGCCGCGAGTTGGGCCTTTTCCCGCTCGGCTTGGCGGCGCTCGGTCATGTCGGTCACGATCATGATGACGCGGTTGACCCTTCCGTCCAGCAAGATCGGGCCAAGCCGAACGGAATAGTAACGGCGCGCATCGGGCCCTTGCAGCGTTGCCTCGAACGACGAACGCTGCCCGGAAACGATCACTCGTTCGATCTGGTCGGCGACCCTCTTTCGATCGCCAGGCAACACGAGCGTCTCGGCAGGCCTTGAGAGGACCTCTTCCGGCCTAAGGCCCAGCTCCAGACGGTTGATGAACAGGACCCGGCGTTCGCGATCCACGATCAAGATCTGGTCCGGGGCGTTGTCCACCAGACTTCGCATGGTCACGTCTGCCTGCTCGAGAGCCGCCGCCATCCGACGCTGCTCGGTGATGTCCGTGGCCACAAACGCCGTCACGCCCGACGCGCTCGTCCCGGGCAAATGGAAGATCCAGTTGCTGTAGAACGACTGCTGGCCATTGGGACCGGTCGCCATCGATTCATAGTGCCTGGGGAGCCCGGTCTCCCGTGCCTGTTCGATCGCCGTGCGTGCCGCCGCGTGATACTCGGGAGCGACAAACTCAAACACGGACCGTCCAGCGTAGTTGCCTATGCCTGGCTGGGGGTGGTTGACATAGAGCAGCCGGTTGTCCTGGTCGATGAGGGACAGGAACTCACTCGCGCGCTGCGCCTCCGCGAGCCACTCCAGATTGTCACGTCCGATGTCCCGCATTGCCCTCGAAAGCCAGGTGCCCAGCATAGCCGGCCCGCGGAAGCCTGACGAGGCTGACCGCGAGTCCGCATTCATCACCAAGGCACGTGGTGAGCGAGCAAATGAAAGGCCTCCCAGGCCCGCAGTGAAGGAGACGGTCCGCGTCGCGTGCTCGATCGAAACGAAAGCGCTGCATAGTCGAGCAGTTGTGCGAGGGCGCGTAGTTTGGCGGCGGATGCGGGCGAGTCCTTGTCGCTATCCCGAACCGTAGGAAGGATTACAGACCGAACCTCTGAGCACGCCATCGAGGTACACACTTGCGGGTTGCCTGGGGTATGGGCCCCTCAGTACAAAGGACCGCAACAGGAGCACGGTGATGGCAACACGCGATGAGAAAGCGAAGGCACTCAAGCAGCTTCACGAAGGCGAGCAGGCCTTCATCGTCCCGAACCCTTGGGATGCGGGATCGGCTCGCCTGCTCGAAGCACTCGGGTTTCGTGCGCTGGCGACTACGAGCGCCGGCTTCGCCTATACGTTGGGGCGCCGCGACGGGGGCGTCACGTTGGAGGATGCGCTCGCGCACTGCCGGGCACTCGCAGATGCCACCGACGTGCCCGTCACCGCAGACCTCGAGAACGGTTTCGCGTCCTCCCCCGACGCGGTCGCGGACACCATCCGCAAGGCCGCCCAGACCGGGATCGTGGGCGGCTCGATCGAGGACTACGATCCTGAGGGCGATCGCATCTACGATCTTGGCCACGCGGTTGAGCGGGTACAAGCCGCAGTTGAAGCGGCACGCGAGCTACCCTTCCCTTTCGCCCTCACCGCACGCGCTGAGGGTCGCTTGCGCAAGAACGACGACCTGAACACCGTGATCAAGCGCTTGCAGGCCTTTCAGAGTGCCGGCGCGGACGTGCTCTACGCACCGGGACTGACGACGCTGGACGAGGTGCGCCGCGTGGTCGAGGCGGTGGACCGGCCGGTCAACGTGCTGGCATCGATGCTCTACCCCGCCACCGTGGCGGAGCTCGCCGACGCCGGCGCACGCCGCATCAGCATCGGCGGCGCGCTGTGCTACGCGGCCATGTCACCGATCCTGAAGGCTGGCAAAGAGATGCTCAACGACGGCAGTTTCTCGTGGATCGAAACGATTGTGTCCCCGTCCGAGTTGCGGGACGTGCTCGAGTAGGCAGGGCAAAGCCCAGACCAGTCGGTCTTGCGACGGCCGGACAGTTGTGAAAAACAAGGCCGATGAGCTGGCGTACAGAGATCGAGGAGCTTGAGCGCCGTACGGCGATGGCCCATCAGATGGGCGGCAAGGACAAGGTCGCACGCCAGCACGAGTTCGGAAAACTGACGATCCGCGAGCGCATCGACGCGATCGCGGACGCTGGAACCTTTCACGAGGTCGGTACACTCGCCGGGGTCGCTCGCCACGATGAGGAAGGCCGCCTGCGTGAGTTCCGACCCGCAAACTTCCTCTTCGGAACCGCTGACATCGATGGGCGCCCGGTCGTATTGTCGGGAGACGACTTCACCGTGCGGGGCGGGTCCGCGGACGCCGCCATTCCAGGCAAACGCCGCCAAGCGGAAGGCCTGGCGCTCACCCTGGGACTGCCGCACGTACGGCTGGTGGATGGGATGGGCGGCGGCGGTTCCGTCAAGACCCTGGAGATGGTGGGTCGCACGTATATCCCCGAACTGGGCAATTGGGAGGTCGTCGTTCAGCACCTCGCCAAGGCACCCTCGGTGGCGCTCGCACTGGGCTCGGTCGCCGGAATCGGCGCCGCTCGAGTCGCCACCAGTCACTACTCGGT
>JAPPOR010000963.1:0-14810 GCA_028817905.1 Myxococcales bacterium | reverse complement strand
TACTTCTACGGCGGCGGTTGGACGGCAGACGGCTGCCGCAAGCTCACGCGTCTAATCGACCTCGCCTCCACGTTTCACCTGCCGCTCGTACACATCGAGGACTGTCCCGGCTTCTGGATCGGCAAACAGGCCGAGCAGCAGGCCACAATCCGCTTCGGGGCCCAAGCGCTTGCCGCCCTGGGGCAAGCGCCCGTGCCCTTCTGTTCGGTGGTCGTCCGCAAGGCCTTTGGGGTCGCCGGTGCCGCCAATCGCAAGCCGGGCGTTCACCACTTTCGCTATGCCTGGCCATCGGGGGACTGGGGCTCGCTGCCGATCGAAGGGGGCATCGAGGTCGCATACAAGGCCGAACTCGAGGCGGCCACCGACTACGACGCCCACCTTGCGAAAATCCGCGAGCGCCTCAACCGCGTGCGCTCCCCGTTCCGTACGGCACATGCCTTCGAGATGGAAAACATCATCGACCCCCGCCAGACGCGCCCAGTGCTATGTCGGTGGGCCCACCTGGTCGCGAAGACCCGCCGCGCCGGCCCACAGGCTTTCAGCTACCGACCATAGCCATAGCCGCAACGTTTGCGCTCCGAGCGGGCTACGGCCGTCACGGAACGAAGGCACTGTATCAAATGGAATACGGCGCAAAGACCGATCGAGCCACTTTTGGGGTGGGTGACGCGCGAGCAGTGCGTATCTGGTGTTCGTGACTCCCTCGCAACACGTTGGCTTCGGCCCCCTCGACCAGGTGTACGCCGCCCTGCGCGGCGGCGCCCTGCTCGTCGGCGTCGCCTACATCTTCCTCGTCAAGCCCGAGGCTGAGACGGGAAACGACGTGCCGATCGCCTTCGCGGTCTTCGCAGCCTACGGCGCGATCCTGTACGCCGCTGGGCTTAGTTGGGTAAAGGACCCGCAGGGCAAGGGGCGCTTCTACGCGCTCCTGGGTGCGTGCGATCTGGCATTTGTGGTGGTGCTGATCCACCTGACCGGCGGGGAAGCCAGTCCCTTCTACCGCGCGCTCTACCTGTGGGTGGCCATGCCAGCGTTCTATTTCGGCTTCCGCACCGGGACCCTCGCCTCGGCGGCCGCCTTCATCGTCTTCATGGCCATCTATGACGGCGACACACACAACGCCTGGGACTTCCTGGTCAAGGCCGGTGGCCTGCTGCTGCACGGACCGGTGATCGGTTTCTTGATCGAGCGCGACCGTGGTCTCCAGCGCCGCATCGCCGAGCTGGAGTCGCGGGCGGAACCGCTGTGAGGTCCATCGGAAGGGGCCCGGGCGGCGCGTACATGGGGCGGCTTTTGGCCGGCGGGGGGAGAGGGCAGCGTGGCCCTCTCCGTGAACAACAACAACCTGGCCTGGAGCTTCCCGAGGGAAGTTCAGCCTAGCGCCCCTCGAACTTGGGCTTGCGCTTCTCCCGGAAGGCAGTCACCCCTTCGCGCACGTCGGCCGACGGGTTTGCGATCATGACGGACAGGGCCGCATCCCCCTGTGATTGCTCGAGCGTCAGGTCCAGGCTGCGACGCATCATGCCCTTGGCAAGACGCACGGCAAGGGGTGCGCGACCCGCTATGGCCGTCGCCAGAGCCAGAGCCCGCGACGGTAGCTCCGCGTCGTCCACGGTCTCCGTGACAAGACCCAGGCGTTCCGCCGTCGCCGCATCGTAGAGCTCCCCAAGAAGCGTCATCTTCAACGCCCGGTCGAACCCCATCGCGCGCGGAAACAGCCATCCCCCTCCCTCGTCGGGAAGCAGGCCGAAGTTGCCGCTCGTATCGCCCAACCTCGCGCTGGCCGCCGCAATGCGAAAGTCGCACGCGAGCGCCAGGGCAAGCCCCCCGGCGACGGCTGGCCCGTTGATGACCGCCACCGTGGGCTTGTCGAGCCGCGTCAGCTCGAGGATGACGCGCTGCATGCCATCCCGCATCTCGCGCGCGTGGGAGAGCTGCAAACGCATGTATTGCGCATGCTCGGGGTCGCCTCCCGAAATGTCCCCGCCCGCACAGAAGGCCCGCCCAGCGCCCGTAAGCAAGAGGACGCGCGCCGAATCGTCGCGATCGAACGCCTGCAGCGCCGCAAGCAGTTCACGGCACATCCGCATGCTGTACGCGTTGAGCTGCTTCTCACGCGCGAGGGTGATGCGCACTACATCGGGGGCCGGTCGATCGATGCGAATGTCCTCATATGTGGTCTCCATCCAAGTCCTCCTAGCTAGCTAGCTAGCCCAGATGCCGCTGCTCTCACCGTCACGGGGCAAACGAACGGTAAACTCGCTGCCTACGCCAGGCGTGCTGCAGGCGGAAATCTCCCCCCCGTGCAGCCGCACGATCTCGCGGGAGATCACCAGCCCCAGGCCGCTGCTTCCAGTCGCCTGACCGCGCCGGTAGTAGCGCTCGAAGATGCGTTTGAGGTCTTCGGCTTCGATCCCGACGCCCGTATCGATCACGCGCACGCAGGGTCCGCGCGCATCGTCGCCCACCCGCACCTCGACCTTGCCGCCCGCGGACGTGAACTTGAGCGCGTTGCCCACCAAGTTCTCGACAACGCTGCGAAGCCGGTCCGGGTCTGCGTACGCAAGGGATGCTTCGCCTTTCACATCCAAGGCAACCCCCCGTTCGGCAGCGATCGGCAACAGACTTCGCGCGACCTCCTGGACGAGCGCGAGCACGTCGATTTGCTCCGGTGATAGCTCCATGGGCGCCGAAGTGGTGCGCATCGCCTCGAGCAACCAGTTGAGGGCGCCGATCAGCCGGTCCGCATGCTCCCGGACGATCTCGACGTACTCCTGCGCATCCTCACCAAGGGGCCCCGCGACCCCATCCAGCATGTTCTGCGCAGCGCCCTTGATCGAGGTCAGCGGCGTACGTAGGTCGTGGGCAACATCCTGCACCATCTCGGCGCGCTGCCGGGTGCTCTCGTCGAAGGCGATTTTCGCCCGGCTCAGGGCGATCCGCGTGCAACTCAGCTTGACGCCACGTCGCACCATCTCCTGCTCCAGCTCCGCGTTGTGGCGGTCGAGTTCGGCCACCTTCGCCTCTGCCGCCGCGAGCCGCTCCCGCAGACTCGCCACGTCATCATCATGGTCGCCTGAAGCGGGAGATGGAGGCTCGCTAGGCCCGGCAGCGGTCATGGCTCAACCTTTCGCACCTACGTTCGGACGGCCAGGACGCTGACGCTGCGCACCTGGAATTTCTTGGCTGCGTTGATGGTGGACTCCTGGATGAACGCGTAGTCATTGTGCACCACGCGCTGCACGTCGAAACCCGCCTGTTGAATCAGGCCGATGTAAGCCTGTTCCTGCTCGGCCCCACCGATGCACTCCGCCCACAGCTCGCAATTGTCGCGCACCGATTCGGGCAGCTCAACACCGGTTACCAGATCCGAAAACAGCAGGCGACCGCCGGGGGTAAGGACCCGGTGGATCTCGCTGAAAGCCTTGGGCTTGTTCGGCGATAGATTGATCACCCCGTTGCTGATCACCCAATCGAAGCGGCCATCCTCGAAGGGCAGCGCCTCCGCGTAGCCCTCGACGAAGCTGACGTTGTCCAGGGCAAAGGACTCTGCATTCTTGCGCGCCTTGTCCAGCATCGCACCCGTCATGTCCACCCCGACAGCCTCACCCTCGGCTCCGACCTGCAGCGCAGCAACGAACACATCGCTGCCAGCCCCAGAGCCTACGTCCAGCACCCGCGCTCCCTGTGGCAACCGCGTCAGCGCGAAATGGTGGCCAACGCCGGCGCACGACTCCAGGGCGGTCTGGGGGACCTGGTCGAGCTGCTCCGGAGCGTATCCAAGGCCCTCCATCAGCGACCTGCCCGTGGCGAAGTGGAACTGGGCGCGCGGGAAGCGCGCCACGTCGCTGTACATGTCGGAGATGAAACCGCGAAGTTCGTCGATCTGGATCGTCATGGCCTCCCACCTTGTTTGGTGATCGCAATCACCGTTTTCGATACTCCGAAGGGCAGCCTGGGCGCAACCAATTGCAAGCCCCGTGCCGCTACCGGACATGGCCCCCCCCGTCGACGCTCCGGGGTCCGCCCTGCCCTAGCCCAGCCCTAGCCCGGATCATTTGCGATGTCGGCGTCGGATCGCGCAGGGATTGGGCTTCACACGGCTTTTCGGCGACCGACGGGAATACTCTCCGTATTTGCTTGGGCGGCGAAAGCCGTGTGAAGTCGAGGGAACTCGCTCCGGCCCCAAACCCAGCCCCAACGAGGAAGCCGAGCACAGGAAGCGGTCAACCTTCAGCGGTGGTGCGCGACCGGCAACCCCCTCTGGGCAGGTCCGGGACCCAACCGCATGTCCTATCAGACATGTCATGTCCCCTTGGGCATGTCCCAGCGGACCTGAAACTTTCCTTCGCTAGCCCGGCTCCAGTTTCTCGAATGGGACGGCACGGGAACACGCGCAGGCTCTCCGCTAGCCAGTCTGGCCGCCCCGCATGCCGCGCGCGGTCCCGCACGCCTTCGCCCCATCTGCCTCGGCTGATTCAACCGCGCGCAAGAAGGCATCGACAAAGAGTTCGATATCCTCAAGCCGCGTGCGATGGTTCACGAAGGCGGCCCGGATAGCAAAGCGGCCGTCGATACGCGTATGAGAGGGAACCGCGACCCCGCGCGTCTGCAACTCGCCGAGGGCAACCTGATTGACACGCTCTAGGGCTGACTCATCGGCGCCCGGTGCGCCGCAATAGCGGAAACAGACCACGTTGAGACCTACCGGAGCAAGCAGCTCCAACCTGGGGTCGGCATCGATGCACCGGGCCAGGTGTCGGGCGTGCCCGAGGCTCTGCTGGACCAGTGCACGGAAGGTATCTACGCCGTGCTCCCGCAAGGTCATCCAGACCTTGAGGCCACGAAAACCCCGCGACAGCTCGGGGCCCAAGTCGCAGTACCAAGTGTCTCCGGCCCCAGGGCCGGTCGCCGTCGCAGTCAGGTATGGGGTGTCGCTCTCGAACGGACGCCGATGATCGCGCCCGTCGCGCACGAGTACGCAGCCTGCCTCGTAGGGCACCGACAGCCATTTGTGGAAGTCGAACGCGAGCGAATCGGCGCGCGTGAGACCGGTCAGCTGCGGAGCCGTCTGCGGGTCCAGCACCGCGAGTGCCCCAAACGCACCATCCACGTGCAGCCACAGCCCCAGCTCAGCACATACGTCCGCGATCGCGTCCAGCGGATCGATGGCTCCCGTGGCCACCGTACCAGCCGTCGCAACGACGGCGATCGGCACGTCCCCAGCGGCCCGGTCCCGCACGACCTGGGCGCGCAGGGCAGCTGGATCCATACGGAAGTCTTCCCCAACCGGTACCGTGCGCAGACCGCTGCGGCCGAACCCGAGCAGGCGGGCTGCGCGCTCCAGAGAGTTGTGGGCCTCGACGGAGGCGTACACTCGAGGCTCACCTGGCAGCCCCCGCACCCCGTCTTCAAGAGCCCCGTGGGCGCGCAGGACGCGCCCTCGGGCGGCGGCCAGCCCGATCAGATTCGCGAGCGAACAGCCGCTCGTCAACAAGCCCGTCGCCGCCTCGGGAAACCCCATCAGCTGGCGACACCACGCGATCACCTGCGCCTCGATCTCGACGGCGGCGTGGCTGCCGCCCCACACGTTGGGGTTGAGCGTGGCGGCCAACATCTCGGCGAGCACACCGCCCGGTGACCCGTTTCCCATCACCCACCCCCAAAAGCGCGGGTGCAGGTTGCCACCACCGAACGGTAGTACGTCGCGCTTGAAGTCGGCGTATACGTCCTCCAGCGCCGAACCCTGCCGGGGCAACGGCAGCTGTCTCAGCCGACGGCGGACCGCATCGGGCATGGGAACAAAGGCCGGCTGCCGCCGCACCTGCTGCAGATGCCGGAACATATCGCGCAGCATCGCGTGTCCGAGCGAGCCGAGCCGTGCCCAGCCCGCCTCGTCGCTTGGATCCAGGGTCACGTGGGCCATCGGGAACCTCACGCCTGTCGGCGGGCGAGCCAGCCCGGCAAGAGACGGTTGGGGTCGACGTCGGCGGAGCCTCGGGAAGGCGACGTCCCCGCGGCCCGCATCGCCTGCTGCAGGGAGCCATCGGAAAACGCGTCAAACGTCTCACTGCAGCCACCGATGAACGCGCCGCCCACAAACACCTGGGGGATTGTGCGCATCCCGGTCCGGCGCAGCAGCTCGGCACGGATGCGCCCGCCCAGATCACCCTCTTGCAGCGCCACCGAGTCGAGGTCCACGCTGCGATAGGCGATGCCCGCCGCATCGAAGAGCTTCCGGATCGACCAGCAAAACTCGCACCACTCGAGAGCAAACAGTACGACCGGACGCGCTGGATCGGCGAGCACCCGCTCCACGTAGGCCATCGCGCCCGGTTCCGCAGAAAGTGCGCCCCCCCCTGCCGCGTCCGTTGGCCCATCCGTCGCCCCGTCCGTTGGCCCATCCGGCACGTCGAAACGGTAGTTCGGGGTGGAGCGCGCGATCGTCTGCTCCTCATCGTTCATGTCCACGTCGATATCCGCGAACAGCGGCGTCGATTGGTACCGCTCCCCGGTGTCGGGCAGCATGCACAGGATGCGGCTGCCGCGGGGTGCCCGCCGGCCGACCGCAAGCGCACCCGCCAACGTCGCGCCGGCCGAGATGCCAACGAAGATGCCCTCCTGCCGCGCCAGCGCACGCGACAGCTCGAGCGCGTCTTGACCCGCCACCGGCAGCACCTCATCGACCAGGCCGGCGCCCACGGCGTCTTCGGTCAGCTTGGGAATGAAGTCCGGCGCCCACCCCTGCATCAGGTGTGGGCGGAAGCCGGGATGACTGCCCTCGGGAGATCCGTCCGAGCGCCGAGGCTGCGCGATGCCGCTTCCCACCATGGGAGAGTTATCAGGTTCACACGCCACGATCCGCGTGCCGGGCGATTCGGCCTTGAGCGTGCGGGCGATGCCCTTGAGCGTTCCACCCGTGCCAAAGCCGCTCACGAAGTAGTCGAGCCCGACGTCGTCGAAGTCGCTCAGTATCTCGCGCGCGGTGGTAGCGGAGTGGATATCGGCGTTGGCCTCGTTCTCGAACTGGCGACAGAGGAACCATCCGTGCTCTTCGGCCAGCTCGCGGGCCTTCTCGAGCATCCCGGTCCCCTTGTCGGCCGCCGGCGTCAGCACCACGCGGGCTCCAAGGAAGCGCATCATTTTGCGGCGCTCGATGCTGAAGTTCTCCGCCATCACGACCACTAGCGGATAGCCGCGGTGGGCACACACCATCGCGAGCCCGATCCCGGTGTTCCCGCTGGTCGCCTCGATCACCGTCTGACCCGGGGACAACAGACCACGCCGCTCCGCGTCCTCGATAATCCCAAGAGCCAGCCGATCCTTCACGGAACCCATGGGGTTGTGCGACTCGACCTTGACATAGAGCTCGACCCCCCGGTCCGAGAGCTCCGGGGCGAACTTGCTCAGACGGACAACCGGGGTATTGCCAACGGTCTGCAGAATGTTGTCATAGCGGGGCATGGTATCTCCTCGCACCGCCCGCGCGGTGCCTGGTTGTACGCTCATACGATGCACCGGGCGTGCCAACACCGGATCGCGCCAAACCGCCCGGATCCTTGAGGTCTGCCCCATGCCCACGGGCTCCCCGCGCCCAAGAAACATGTCCACAGGGACATGAATCCATAACGCGGAAGCATGCCCGAGGCACTTGACGCCTTGGTCGCGAGTGAGACGGTCCGGAGTAGGCCGTCCGAACCGTGGGCTTGGGCTCGGGACGGCAGCTACTTCGGTCAGGATCCCATTGTAGATGCCCCCCGGGCAAAAGCGTGCGGGGTGCCCGACCCAGTGCAGCAAAGCTGACAAGTGTCGCGCAGGCGTCGTGCGGCCCCTGCACGACGCCTGATCCCACCGGCCGAGATGGGACCGAGCAATGGGCGTAGTCCCCGTTGTGTTAATCGCCTGACCTCGGCTGCATCAGGCACTTTCCAGAGCCCTCGTGAGCGCCCCCCGCATCGGCTTTTTGGGCCGTTGCCGAGCGTGTTATGCAGGGAAATCGAAGCGGAGGTGGTCCTGATGTGGCGAGCAATGTGTTTGACGCTATGCGCCCTGGTGAGCGCATGCCTGGGCGGTGACATGGACGACGCGGACGCCAAGGAAGCGGCCGCGGCCGCCGGCGAGGATGACACCCGGAACGACGCCCGGGATCCGCAGCGCGACACGGCCACAGAGGGCCAGGACGGTGAAACGACTGGCCCGCCCGAGGGCACCACCCCCGGGGATGACGGCGAGGAAGGCCAGCAGGATGACCCCGAACGCGCCGGCGAGCCCGCAAACCAACCTGACGAAGACCCCGCACAGGACGACGGCTCTCAAGAGGCCGGCGACGAAGCCATGCAGGGGGAGGTGGACCCGATGGACCTGGGTCCACAGCTGTCCGTTGTCCGCGTGGAGCCTACCGCGCGCGGCATCTCGGCCCCGGTAGACGGCCCGATCGTGATTCACTTCGACCGCCCCGTCGACCGTAGCAGCGTCACGCCCGAGAGCCTGTGGGCCTTCGGCCGCTGGAGCGGGCCTGTGCGCGACGGCGAATACACATTCTCGGATGACGACAGGACGGTCAGCCTCTCGTCACCCAGGAAATGGAGCTGCGGCGATCGCGTCACGGTTGTCCTTTCCCGCGCCCTGACCGCCGCCGATGGCACGAACCTGCGCGACGAGGGTTTTTCTTTTCAGTTCATCACCGCCACGAAGGCCGCGCCGATGGCTTTCACGGAGATCGAGCGTCAGACCACACGCAGCTCCGCGAGCGCCCCGACCCGTTCCTACGGCGGTTCGGCTGCGGATCTCGATGGGGACGGCTATCTCGACCTGATGATCGTCAACGAAGACAGCCTCGACCTGCGGATCTTCATGAATAAGGGGGACGGGTCCGGTACGTTTCACCCCTTCACGCAAAAACCGATCGTGGCGTTGGACCAGCGCGCCAGCCCTTCGGAAACCACCGATTTTAACGGCGACGGCAAGGTCGACCTGGTGACCGCAAATCTCGACGCCAACAATCTTTCGATCCTGTTCGGAAACGGAGACGGCACCTTCACCGAATCGCAAAAGATCCGGGTTGGGGAAGAACCCCGCGGTGTCGCCGTCATCGATGCGGACGGAGACGGGGACATCGACATCGTCAACACCAACGCCAACTCGGACAACATGTCGCTCTTGCTGAACGACGGCACCGGCCAGTTTCCGGAAGACGAAGGGCCTGACTTTGTATTCTGGGATGCCGCCCAGGGACAGGCCACGGCCACGCGCGAGTTTGGGCTGTTTGCAGGCGACATGGACGAAGACGGCATTCTGGATCTCGTGATCGGTGCCAGCGGTATCGCCAACGGAGACGGAGCCGGCACCGTCATCAACCGCGGCGTCGGCGACGGGACGTTCGAATTCCTGAGCCTGTCGGCACCCATGACCACCCCCTGGCAACTGGCGGTGGGCGACTTGAACGGCGACGGTCACGAGGATGTCGCGACGGCGGACGGTCGCCTAAGGAGCAGCCGCAACACCGTGAGCATGCTGCTCGGCGATGGCGAAGGGGCCCTTGAGTCCGTTCAGTCCTACAGCGAAAACATCAACCGGCCCTTCGCCATCGACCTGGGAGACCTGGATGGCGACGCCGACCTGGACGTGGTGGTTTCGAATTACACGGGCGACTGGGAGGTTCTGAAGAACGACGGTACCGGACAGGTAACGCTTTCACAGAGCGTGAATGCCACCCGCGCAGCCTCGTGTGCGCTCCTTTTGGACGTGGACGCCGACGACGACCTGGACCTGGTGTTGATCGACGAGGAGCAGGATGAAATCGTCGTGATGCAGCAGTGAGGCTCGGCGCGGGTGGTTGGAAGGTCCGATAGTCGCTGCGGCTGCCTCCAGCTGGCAGCTCTCGCCATCATGATGGGCTGTATCGACGGTACCGACCGGCGATGGGATGGCGGTCGACTGCACGAGCCCGGCACGTCGTGGGACGCTGGAATGCCCGGGCCGCCCCCGTTCGACGCGGGACAACTGGACAGCCCCGGGCGAGGCAACCCACGCGACGCAGACGACAGCCGCGACGCAGGGGCCTCCGTACCCTCCGACGGCGGGCTTGGCGCGGACGCGCACGTGCCCAAGGATGGCGGCAACCAGCTTGCGGACAGCACGCCCCCGCGCCTGGTCGCTAGCTCACCAAACGCGGGGGCCGTCGACATCTGGGTGCGGGAGCCGATCCGACTGCGATTCTCCGAAGCACTCGACCCAGACAGCATCCCAACGGGCCTGGAGCTCTCGGCAAAAAGCGGTACGGTCGACTTCGAGTATCAAATTGACGGCGAGGGCGACCGGTTGACGGTTGCGATCACCACGCCGCCCCGCCTGCCGACCCGCCTGACCCTTGCGATCACACCGCGCCTGCGCGACCGGTCCGGCAACGCCGCCGAGCCGGCCAGCATCGCCTGGGACCTGCCGCTCTGGTATGCGACCCCACTGGAGACAACGGCACCGGGCGTCACGAAGCTCGCCCACGGCGGCCGCGCTGCACAAGCGACAACCACCGCGGTCGCATGGGAACAGCCGCACGACGGCGCGACCTCCATCCGCGTCGCGCAGTTCGCTGGCCGCGAATGGCAACCGCTCTCGCCACTGGACGCGGCAGCCGGCGCCCGGCTCGCGGACCTGATCATCGATGCAGACGCCCAACCGACCGTCACCTGGAGCGAGGGCGAAGACCCCAGACTGGTCCGGGTAGCACGCCTTCAGGCGACTGGCTGGCAGCGTCTGGATGATGCCCTGACGGCCGAGCTCAGCCCCGAAGCGAAGACCACACCACAGCTCGCGGTCGATGACACCGGCGCGGTAGTGCTCGCATGGCAAAGCGACAAGGGTATCGAGCTGCGACGGGAGACGCCGGCGGGCGCATGGGACACGCTCGCCTCCGCGTGGCAGCCTGAAAACACCGGGGAGCCGATCGGAGCCCTCGACCTGGCGTGGACGGCATCCGGTCCGGTGCTTGCCATCATCAGCGGGGCACCTGGAGCCCAGCATGCGCATGTGCATCGCTTTGAAGACTCCTGGCAGCCACTCGGAAGCATGCTCGATCATGATCGCAACGACAACGTGATGGAGATCACCCTGCCCACCCACGTGCCAGACAACGGCCCATTGCACGTCGCCTGGACCGAGCAGGTCAACGGCGCTGCATCGCTGTACACGTCGCGGTGGTCCCCCGAGGATTCAAGGTGGCGGAGGGTGGGCGCTGCGCTCAACGTCAACCGCGAGAGCGACGCCGGCTCGCCCACGCTGCAGCTCGATGGGGATGGACAGCCTCTTGTGGGCTGGACCGAGCACTTGGTCGACGAATGGACCAGCCACGTGGCCCACTTTCGTGGTTCGCGCTGGCAGGCCCTCGGTGGCTCGATCGCTCGTCCGGGTCACCTCTCCACCCTCGCCCTGGGCGAGCGCGACGTACCGCTGATCGCAGTCTCGGATTCCGACGCGGGAACCGTCTCCCTGTTGCGCTACAACGAGTCTCCCGAGCCCCCGTTTGGTCTTGGCAACGCAGAACCGCCGCCCTGCATTCTGCCGGCCGACCGCGATCCCGCATTTCCAGGCCTGCTCAGTGAAACGGGCTGCTACTCGGAGCTCAGTAGCCAGACCGTAGCCGACGGTCTGATCCCCTACGAGATCAACGCTCCCTTGTGGGCCGATGGTGCGCTGAAGCGGCGTTTTTTGGCGGTCCCGGAAGGCTCGACGATCGAGTTCTCGCCGACGGACGCCTGGGGGCTTCCGATCGGCACGCTGCTCGTCAAGGAGTTCTGGCTAGAGCACAGCGCAGGCGACCCAACGAGTCGCTTCATCGTGGAAACGCGCCTGCTGGTCAAGCGCTGCCAGCCGGGCAATTGCCGGGCAGCCTGGCAAGGCTACAGCTACCGGTGGAACGCGGCCGGCGACGAAGCGCAGCTGCTCGACAACGACACCGAAACGTTGTTCGTTGCATGGCCGGTCCAGGAGGGCACGCACACGCACGGATATCCGGGACGCAGCGAGTGTACACGCTGCCATGCCCTGGCAGCCGGGGGCAGCCTCGGCCTGCGTACCCACCAACTCAACCGCAACCATCGATACACCGACACGGTCGACAACCAGCTGCGCGCATTGTCGCACGCGGGGCTGTTCGGCGATACGTTCACGCCCGACGACCTTGGCAAGCAAGCCCGGCTTCCGACCCCTTCCGATCCCGCCTTTGAGATCGAGGAGCGCGTACGCGGATACTTCGACGCCAATTGCTCCCACTGCCATCGTCCGAGCGCTCGCTGGCCGGTGATCGATTTTCGCTACGAGGCGCCTCTGGTGGCCGACGATGGCAGCGGCATGGTCGGCAACATCTGTGACATGATCGTCCCGGGCGACGCAAGCGCTTCGCTCTTGTACCAGAAGGACCTGGCGCGTCCGGACAACTTGCCGGAAGGCTTCACGGGCGACCCCATGCCACCGCTCGGCACCCTGCTACCCGACACCCGACAGCTCGCGATCATCAAGAGATGGATCGACGCCATGACGTCGTGCCCCTAGCGACCTTGAGTCAGCGCTTTGTGGACGTTTGCGTCAAGTTTGCTCAGGTTGCCTTGATTGGATACGTCTGGACAAGGTCGCTAAGTCGCGCTGGCGCGCTCCGGGGATGAGCTGCGAGCGACTGTGGTTTCTGGTAGCGCCTGGGTCACATGCCTTGTTGGGCGGGGGCAGAGCCCCGTTGGCGACCTTGAGTCAGCGCTTCGTGGGCGTTTGCGCTAAGTCTGATCGCGTTGCCTTGACCCGATGCGCCTGGACAAGGTCGCTAGCCCGTCCGCCTGTTGCCTATGGTGGCCGAATGCGTCGGAACAATGTCCTTTACGGCAGAGGCCATCCGTCGAATCGTCAAGGCCAGTGATTTCAGCTGGATGGAGGACTATGGGCAACGTAATCAAGCGTAGGGAGCTTCTCGATCTCGCAAGCGCGTGCGCCGCGGCGCTGGCCGCTTCGAAGCTGAGCGGTTGCGCCCTCGACACGTCGGCAGACCCGGCATCTACCCAGGACCAACCGGACGGGTTGGCCCAGGCACTGCAGCCGCCCGGCAAGCACGTTGGGCTACTCGTCTATCCCTACATGACGATGTTAGACCTGGTCGGTCCCCAAACGTGCTTTCTCGGCCTGGGCATGACGATGCATCTTGTGTGGAGGTCCCTCGCGCCGATTCCGACAGAAAACGGCTTCAGTATTCTGCCGACTAGCACGTTTCGCAGGTGTCCAGAAGACCTCGAGATTCTGTTCGTGCCAGGTAGCACGGTGGGAACGGCGGCGGTCATTCGGGATGCGGATGCGATGGAATTCGTTCGCTCGCGGGGAAGCCGGGCCAAGTTCGTCACGAGCGTTTGCACCGGCTCGATGATCCTCGGGGCCGCGGGTCTGCTCCGCGGCTACCGGGCGACCAGCCATTGGCTCGCACGCGATCTCTTGCCGATCGTTGAAGCCGAGCCCGTCGACGAGCGGTATGTCGTGGACCGCAACCGCATCACGGGCGGCGGGGTCACCTCGGGCATCGACTTCGGGCTGCGCCTGCTGGCCCAGCTCAACGGACAAGAGGCGGCGGAGGCGATGCAGCTAGTGCTCGAGTATGCGCCCGATCCCCCCTTCAATGCAGGACATCCGTCCACGGCTCCTGCAGCCGCCGTGGGCGGCGCGAGCGAACTTTTAGTGTAGGCTCGATACGCCGTATGCCGAAGCCGAGCCCGCCCACCGTTGCCCGCCAGATTGTGATTCTCGCGCTTCCCGGCGCGTTCTCGCTCGACGTTCTGGGTCCGCTCGAGATCTTTCACACTGCCCAGGAGTTGCTCGACATGCGAGTGCCGGGCACGACGCGTGACAGCGACCGGTCGCAAGAGCACGGCGAAGTCACCTACAACGTCCGGCTGGTGGGCGCCCTCCCCGGGCCGATCGAGACGCTCAGCGGCGTCTCGCTGGTGGCGAGTGACGTCCTGGAGAACATCCAGGACGACGTAGACACACTGCTCGTGGCGGGCGGGGATATCAGACGCATGACCAAGGCGCTTGAGGGGCATCCCAAGCTCAAGTCGGAACTGCGGCGCGTCGCCTCGGGAACCCGTCGGCTCGCCTCCGTATGCACCGGGTCCTTCGTGCTTGCCGCGGCGGGTCTGCTTAACGGCAAGCGCGTGACCACGCACTGGGCAGCGTGTGACCTGCTAGAGGAGCGCTTCCCCCAGCTTCACGTGATGCGCGAACCGATCTACACGCGCGACGGAAACGTCTACACCTCGGCGGGAGCGACCACTGGAATGGACCTGACCCTTGCGCTCGTGCGGGAAGACCTGGGCGGAAAGCTCGCCTGTGAGATCGCCCGTTGGCTCGTTCTGTACGTGTCGCGGCCGGGGAGCCAGCAGCAGCTGAGTCTGTCGCTACGGGCCCAGGCGACCGAGCGGGAACCATTGCGCGATCTGCTACACCACATCCTCGAAAACCCACAGGCGGACCTCTCCGTCACCGCGCTTGCCACCCGGGTTGGAATGAGCGTTCGCAACTTCGCTCGCATGTTTCGACGCGAGCTGTCCATGACGCCGGCAGCCTACGTGGAGGCCAGCCGCGTTGAGGCTGCACGCCGCAAGCTCGAGTTCGGACAGGACTCGATCGACGAGATCGCGATGGAGGTGGGCTTCCGCAACGCCGACACCCTGCGCCGCGCCTTTGTGCGCCAAACCGGCGCTGCCCCTTCGATCCTGAGAAAGCGCCCATAGCCCGCATCCATCACCAAATCACGCGCCCTCGCACAACTGCTCGACTCCGCA
>JAPPOR010000786.1 GCA_028817905.1 Myxococcales bacterium | reverse complement strand
GGCGGGAACGATGCCGGAACGGTCTCGCCGGTGCGTGGTGGGGGCTTCGAGGACGCGCGCTTGTTGAATGCCTGCGTGTCACCGGGGTCGACCTTGAGGCTGTCGGCTCGCGCGAGCAGTCGGTCCGCTTCCTGTTCGGACAGCGGGGTGCCACGCGTGGTCGGCGGTCCATTCCCGGCGTCCTGTTCGGCGGAACGGGCGTCGCGTAGGACCATGCGAAGGCCCTTCAGCGCCTCATCCTGTGTGAATGAGACCTTGCGGGGCCTGCGAGGGGGCTTGCGAGGCCGCTCGTGGGCGACCCGTGGCCTGGCCACCTCGTCCGATGCCCCGTCGCCGTTGCAGCCATCGCAGCCGTAGCAGGCGCCAGCCAGCACCCAGGCTGCCAGCATCCGCGGAGCGAGCAGTGTGCGTCCGAAACGGGGCCCGGTGTCCATCGGAGCCCACCATGGTGGGGCCTGGCGGCGCTCGAGGCAACGGGTGGCGGCTCATTTGTGTCAATGTGCGGAAGTGCGTCCGGGCCGCCTGACCAAGTCGTACCGGGTTTGATGCTCCCTCGACTTGCGGTCTTGTGCGTTCCCGAAGTCTTGCGCATTCGCAGGTCTCGCGCGGTGGTTCGCGAGGCCTGTTGCGGCGAGCGGCCGTTAGCCGTTGACGGCCCGGGCGTCCGGACGCCACTCTGGCGGCACGGATCTGCGATGCCTTCAATTCTGGTTACGGGTGCGTGTGGTCAAATCGGTTCCGAGCTGGTGCCGGCATTGCGTGCGCGCTACGGCCACGATGCCGTGGTTGCGACCGACCTCGAAGGGCGCATCGAGGGTTCGCACTTGGAAGGGCCGCTGCGGGCCCTCGACTGCACCCACATCAGGGAGATCGAGCACGTCGTTCGTCACCACGCCATCGAGGTGATCTACCACCTGGCTGGCCTGCTCTCGGCGGTGGCGGAGGCTCGGCCACGGGCAGCCTGGGACGTCAATATGGGCGGGCTGTACCGCATACTCGAGGTCGCCCGTGAGCATGGCGCTTCGGTGTTCTTTCCGAGTTCGATCGGTGCTTTCGGACCGAGCACGCCCCACGACGCTACTCCCCAGGTGACGATTCAGCGACCCAACACGATCTACGGCATCACCAAGCTCTCCGGTGAGCTGCTCTGCGACTACTACGCGCAGCAATACGGGCTCGATACGCGTGGGCTGCGCTTGCCCGGGATCATCTCCCACGTGGCGCCGCCAGGGGGAGGCACGACCGACTACGCAGTGGACATGTTCCATCACGCCGTGGAGGGCGGGCGCTACACATGCTTTCTGCGGGGCGATAGTTGCCTGGACATGATGTACATGCCGGATGCGTTGCGCGCCATGATGGCACTGATGGATGCCGACCGGGAGCGGCTCGAGCATCGCAACGCCTACAACATAACGGCGATGAGCTTCACACCGCAGCGGCTGGCGGACGAGATCCGCAAGCACATCTCGGAGTTTCACATCGACTACGAGGTTGACCCCGTACGTCAGGCGATCGCCGATTCATGGCCCAACTCGCTCGACGATAGCGCTGCCCGACAGGAGTGGGGTTGGAGGCCACAGTGGGACATCGAGACGATGACCCGCGACATGCTGGAGCACGTGCGGAACAAGCGGGCTGGCTCGTGACCCGGTAAGGGAGGTGATAGGCGATGCCCACGAACAAGCTGGAAGCGTTCTTGACAGGGGAACTGGAGCAGCTCGCGAGAGACGGGACAAAAAAGGGGGCCGAGTCCGTGATCGTGGAGGTGCTTGCGGCGACCGACACGAAGGGCCCACGCTATCGGCTGAGGGGCGAGGGGGAGCGGGCCTTTCTGCGCATGAATGCCAACGGCTATCTGGGTCTATCGCAGCGTGCCGAGACCGTGCAGGCGGAGGAAGTAGCGGTGCGTCGCTACGGCACGGGGCCCCAGGCGGTGCGTTTCATCAGCGGCACCTTCGCTCCTCACGTGGCGCTCGAGGAACGGCTGGCGGCCTTTCATGGGCGCGACGGCTGCATGATCTTCAGCTCCGCCTACGCGGCGGTGATGGGCATCTTGCCTTCCCTGATCGGCGAGCAGACGATCGTGGTCAGCGACGAGCTCAACCACAACTGCATCATCAACGCGATGCGGCTGTCACGACCGGCGGAGCGCGTCATCGTGCCCCACTTGGATGTGGCAGCGGTGGAGCGGGCGCTCGACGAGGCGGCGGGCCGCTGCCGGCGGGCTATCGTGGTCACCGATGGGGTGTTCAGCATGCGCGGGGATTCGGCACCGCTGTCGGACCTGGCCGGGCTGGTTCGCGAGCGCGACAGGGGCTTCGCCGAGGGCTGCTTGCTGGTGGTCGACGACTCCCATGGTGTGGGTGTCCTGGGGGAGACCGGCCGCGGTACCGAGGAATACGAGGGCGTGCAGGCCGACCTGCTGGTGGCCACGCTCGGCAAGGCCTTTGGGGTCAACGGCGGCTATGTGGTCGGCTCTGCTGCGGTCATCGAGTACCTGCGGGAGAAGAGTCCCTTCTACGTGTATTCCAATCCGATCACACCGGGCGAGGCGGCGGCGGCGAAGGCCGCCATCGACCTGCTCGATGGCCCGGTCGGCCGCGCGTTGCTCGAGCGTGTGCGCGCGCTGACCGCCCGTTTCGAGGCGGGCCTTTCCGCACTGGGCTTCGAGACGATCGCGGGACCGCACCCGGTTGTACCCCTGATGGTGCGCGACACGGGCAGAACCCGCGCGCTGGTCCAGCACTTGCGCGACCACGACGTGCTAGCCACAGGACTGACCGATCCCGTGGTTCCGCGTGGCGACGAGGAGATCCGCTTCCAGATCTCCGCTGAGCACACCGAGGCCGACATCGACCAGGCGTTGGCTGCACTCCAGACGTTCGGAGCAGGTCGGTAGCGCGCTCGCCGCCGCTCGGCTTGGCCTTGCTCATGAACTCCGCATCGCCTTGATCTTCAACTTCACACGGCTTTCGCCGTCCTTGAAAATGCGGGGATTCCCTTCGGTAGCCGTGTGAAGCCGAATCCCTGCGCGATCCGGCGCGGGGTTCATGAGCAATCCAGGCTAGCCCGGATCATTCACGACTTCGGCGTCGGATCGCGCAGGGATTCGGCTTCACAGGGCTTTCGACGACCGACGGGAATACTCCCCGTATTTTCTAGGGCGGCGAAAGCCCTGTGGAGTCGAAGGACAAGCGAGGCGGGGGCGAAGTCGTGAATGATCCGGGCTAGCTGTGCTATGCACGGGTTATGGAGAACGGGCGCCGCATCGCCGTTGCACAGACCACGCCCGTGCGCGGGAACGTGGGTGCTAATATCGACCAGCACCTGCTACTGGCGCGTCTGGCTGCCCGGCAGGGCGCCCGGGTAGTGTTGTTTCCGGAGCTGTCGCTCACGGGCTATGAGCTGGATCTGGCCGCCGACCTCGGGATGCGCGAGGACTCCCCGGTCTTTGGGCCGCTGGCCGAGTTTGCTGCGAACCACAGTGTGATCCTGATTGTCGGAGCGCCGATCCGACGCGAGTCGGCACTGTATCTGGGGGCGCTCATCCTGTATCCCGATGGCCGCCGCGAGCTCTATACCAAGCAACACCTGGCTGCCTTCCGCGAGCAAGATGCTCCGGACGGTGTGGTCCCTCCGCCTGAGGCGAGCGTCTTCGAGCCGGGCCAGCACGCGCCACTCGTCGAGTTCGACGGCAACGTCGGTGCCCTTTCGGTCTGCTATGAGTCCATGGTTGCGTCGCATCCAGAGGCAGCGGCGGGCCGGGGCGCTCGGACCTACTTCTCGAGCCAGTTTGGCATTCCGGACCATATCGCGTTCAAGATCGCGGTGCTGCAGAAGCACGCACGGCGGTTTGGCCTATTGGTGCCCCTGGCGAACTTTGGGGGGATCACCGGGGGCCTACCGGCGGGCGGCGGCAGTGGCTTCTGGTCCGAGCAGGGCGAGTTGCTGACGCAGCTTCCCTCCGCCGGAGCCGGCGTTGCGGTTGCACTCGAAGAGGCGCAGGGTTTCCGGACCTGGCAGACCATGATCGCCACCGGCGCCTGAATTGGGGGCGCCGGACTTCGACTTGCTGGCCCCAATGGCTGCCGGTCCGGAGCACTGGCCGTCCCCATGAAAGAAGGTCAGTGCATCGGTGCCGGGTGGGCAAACGCCGGTGCTCGCCGCCGGTGGTTTGGGCCGGCTGTAGGGGGGGGCGCCCACCGGCGGAGCAACCCTCGTCGACTGCGAGTCTACCGTGACAACCAGCACGGCCGACGGGGAGACCTTCACGACCACGGAGAGCGAGACTGGAGGACACCCAAGAATTCTTCGCAACCGGACGTTCGGGGAGCCTACCACCGCGTGCCCCTAGTGCGGCGGCGAGCTCCGGTTCCGGCCGCTGGTCCAGGACCCGCACAGCATCCTGGGCGTCCTGACCCATTTGGGCCTGGCCACCGACCTGCCCGGGTCGGCGCCGGCCCGCAGCCCGCCCTATCTACCGGGGTCGGGTTCGGCGCGTCCGACCCGGCGACGCACGCAAGAGCTGCTTCCCAGGGCGGAGTTCACGC
>JAPPOR010000731.1 GCA_028817905.1 Myxococcales bacterium | reverse complement strand
CACCGGCAGCCCTTCCTCCGCCCCGGAGCCGAGCCGAAGCACAGTTTCGCTGGCTCGCGCGCCTGGCCGTTCGCTACCGCATCGTCGTGCTGCTGTCCCTGGCCAGTGTCACCGCGCTGATGCTGTATTTCACGGTGACGCGCCTGAGAGTGGACAACACGACCGAAGCGTTCCTGGCATCGGGGGACGAGTCGTCGCGCCATCTGGAGGAGCTGCGGGATGCCTTCGGCCAAGATGTCGTGTTCCAATTGGTAGTGTCGGGGGACGTCTTCACGCTGGCCTACCTGGAACGGCTGCGGGCGCTGCACGCCGAGATAGAGGGGCTCGACATGCCCCTCGAAAGCCTGGGCCGACGTACCCGCGCTGGCAGCAATGTGGTCGTCGACGCACCCGAGACCGCCGCACCGGACTCCAATGACCCCTTCGCCGACCTCGGTACGACGGAGGACGATTGGGGGCAGGAGCAAGGCGGGACGATTGTCGATCAGTTGATCTCTCTGCTCAACGTGCGAGAGACCAGCTGGACGGGCGACGGCATGCGCGTGGCGGGCCTACTCGACACCTGGCCGGGCGTCGAAGACCTACCAGAACTACGCGAACGGGTGCTTTCGAGCCCGACGCTCGTAGGTCAGGTAGTCGGCCCCAAGGGGCGGCATTCGGTGCTGGTCGTCCGCACGCAGTTCATGGACGAACGCGACTCTGGACGCGTCTACGAACGCCTGCTCCAGATTGCGAACCGACACACGGAGGAAGGCTTCTCCGTCCAGGTAGCCGGCGCGCCAGCGCTGTTCGCGTCGATCACCGAACGCATGCTTAGTGACATGGGAGTGACGTTCGGCATCGCCAACGTGCTGATGCTCGTCGTCGCCTTCATGATGTTTCGCCACCCCATCGGCATCGTCGGCCCCAACCTGGTTTGCGTCCTGGCGGCGGTCTGGACGATGGGCGCGCTGGCCCTGTCAGGTCGACCGATGACGATGGTCACCAACGTGCTGCCAGCCTTCCTGTTGTGCGTGGGGATAGGCGATTCGATCCACGTACAATCCGTCTATCGGGACGCCCGCCGGATGGGAACACCGAACCGGGAAGCGATCATCTACGCGGTGGGAGCCACCGGGGTACCGGTACTATTCACGTCCCTGACCACCGCCATCGGACTGCTCAGCTTCCGCTTCGCACATCTCGAGGCGATCCGCGACATGGGAACGTTCGGCGCGCTCGGCGTGATAGCGGCCCTGCTCAACTCGGTCCTGCTCCTGCCGGCATTGCTGACCTTCAACCGCAAGAGCATGCTCGGTGCCAAGCAGACCACGCGTACCGGAACCGATCTGCTGGACCGCTTCCTCGGTTACTGCAACGCGCTCTCCATGCCTACGTCCGGGCCTACATCCGGGCCCACATCCGGGCCCACATCCGGGCCCATGTCCCCGCCCAGTTCCAGGCGAGGCACGGACAACCGGCGCATCCTGGTGCTGGTCGCCGGCGCAGCGCTCGCGCTGACGTGCGCGGCGGCGGCCTCCACCATGCGCGTCTACCACAACCCGCTCAAGTGGTTCCCGCAGGACGACATCGCTCGCCAGGCGATCGAAGAACTGGATGGCAACGTCGGAGGCATGGCCACCGTCGCACTCCTGATCGAAGCGGCTCCCGGAGAGTCTTTGCGCAACCGAGATACCCTGGTGGCGCTCGAACAGCTCGAGCAACACATTCTCGCCTACGACGACCCCACCTACCCCGATGGTGTATTGACCAACGCCACCAGCGTGCTGGATGTCGTGCGCGAGAGCTGGCGGGCAGTACATGAAGACAACCCCGAGTTCTACACGCTACCTAAAACAGAGCGGGGCGTGACCGACATGCTCACGCTGTTCGAGAATGCCGGTCCCGAGGAGCTATCGCGCCTGGCTACCGTCGACTTCAGCAAAACGATCCTGACGCTGCGTGCCCACTGGCTCGACGCCTGGGCGTACCGACCACTGGTCGCTCATATCCGCGCGGGGGCGGAACGCTACCTGCCCGACGGAGTCACGCTGAAGGCGACCGGCACCGTGTTTTCGACAGTAAGCGTCGTGGGAACGCTGCTAGCTGACCTCCTACGAAGCTTTGGCGCAGCATTCGCGGTGATCACGTTGATCATGGTCTTGCTGCTCAGAGATCTTCGGCTAGGCGCCGTTGCCATGGTTCCAAACCTGCTCCCGATCCTGATGACCATGGGTTTCATGGTCTGGGCAGATATCCCAGTCGACACCACCACGCTGATGGTCGCATCGATCGCAATCGGGATCGCGGTGGACGACACCATTCACTTTGTGCACCAGTTCGCCAGCCATTTCCAAGTGAGCGGCAACGTCGAAGACGCCCTGGAGTACTCATTCTCGCATTCAGGACGTGCCATGGTCAGCACGAGCATGATCCTGGTAACCGGTTTCATGTCCCTCAATGCCGGTCAGATGTCCAATACCAAGGCGTTCGGCTCGCTGATCACGGTAACGGTCGTGTTCGCATTGCTGGCCGACCTGGTCGTGGCACCGGCTCTGTTGCGAACGTTCATCCCCAGTCGAGTGCGACAGCCAGAAAGTGACGCGCGCGCGCGCGGCAGATCCGCAGAAAATGTCGTATAACCCCAGACCACCGGTATAGGTGGGCAAGGGATTGATGCGCAGACTGAGACAGCTCCGGAACACAGCGCGGCTCGCAATGGAGGCGCGTGGTGAACGGATCACCGCCCGGGGGATGGGGCTGGGGAGTCGACAACCGCTGACGGTTCGCTACCTTGGCTTGCCGGGCTACTTCGAGCATCTGGCTCCCCGCCTCTTCGAAGGCAGCGTCGAAGAGCTCGAAAGGGAAAGCGCGTGGAACGGCCTGGCATTTCGCCAGTTTGAAGACTCCAAGATGCACAAGGAAGGGCTTGACCTACTGATCGCCCATCTGCCCCGCCCCTACGGCCATCTGGTGGGCGGGCGTGCTCTGGAAGTGCCGTGCTGGATCATTCAAAAAGCACAGCTCGACCGTCCGTGGGATGACGTGGTCGCGAGCTTTCGCAAGAACACACGTACAACCGACCTTCGAAAAGTGCGCAAGTACAGCCTGACCCCTCACATCACCCGGGATCTGAGCGACATCCGCGACTTCTACGATCGGATGTACGTGCCCCACGCCAAGCGTCGCTTTGGCCCATTGTCTGTAGTCGACGACTTTGATGAGGTCGTCGAGGACGTGAAGTCACGCGGCGAGCTGCTGCTGGTGCACTACGAAGGCGCAGCCGTCGGTGGCTGCGAGCTGGTCAGCGACGGGCAGTACATGCAGCTGCTATCACTTGGAGTGGTCGACGAGTTGCCGCCCTCCGTTGCCGACGCTGCGCTCAGCGGCATCTACCTGTTCGCCCTGCAACACGCGCACGCGCGGGGATGCCGGGAGCTTGGCTTTGCCCTCACGCTGCCGAACGTGAAGGACGGCATCTACCGCTACAAACGGAAGTGGGGTACCGCGATTCACGATGACTTCAGTGAGTCATCCTTTTTCTGGCAGCCCCGCACCTTTGGCGTTGCCGTCCAAGCATTCCTTGTAGAACACCCGTGGATGTATCGATCGCCGGCCGGGCTGGTGGCCAAAGTGCTTCTTCCGGGTCCAATCGACAGCCGTGAACTGCACAGGTTGGCGGAAGGGTATATCTCGCCCGGGCTTGCTCGCGTGGAGTTCTATGGTCACCATGCCGACCCGCGCCCGCCGTCCAACAGGGACGCACTGCCCTACGTCACCTGGCACGATCTCTCGACCACCGACGACGCCCTACGACTCTTCTGCCGCGCGGACTGATAGGGACGGCCGCCAAAAAAGAGCAACCGTCGGCCTGCATCGCCGGGGGGCTTGGTCCGGTGGCCGCTCGCTGCGGCCCCAGCCCGCGGTTCGGGCGGCGCACCGTGTTGCGTGCTCTTGAGCGTGGACGCGCTTCGATGCTGTGCTGTGCAACCCGGCACCGGCAGCGGCACCCGGACGGGGGGCGATGCTCCCGCAAGAGAGCCCCGGCGGGTCCCGTCAAGTAGGCGTGGATCCTGGAATTAGTGCGCCGTTGCCAGGCGCCCATTTGGACGCCATGATGGCGCCATGGTGCGAGCAGTGGTCGCACGGGAGGAAACATCGGGCGGGTCCCAAAAGGAGCCCGCGTCCTCAGAGGTTCGTCCCGTCGGCGCCAAACAGCCACGCGCACTCTCTCTGGCCCTGAGGAGCATAAGCGCCGTGCTCACGGCCGTCCTGGTCGGGGCTTGCAGTGGCACCGTGGGACGCGAGGACGGCCGACTGAATATGAAGCCGAACTCGGGTTTGGCCGGGGAAGACCACGAAACGCCCGGTACGTCGGGAGTTCAAGGTCCGCCGGGTCGAGATGGCGCCGGCAATTCCCGCAGCGTGGGCTTCGTGTGCGATCCAAGTGAGAGCGCCGAACGCTTGCGCTTTCGACGCCTGACGGCCCGGCAGTACCGCAACACGCTGCGCGACACGGTCGCCGCAGCGCTCTCGAACCCCACGACGGGCTGGGACCTGGACACTGCCAACGCGCTGATGACAACTATCGAGCCGTCGCTCGCACGACTGCCCCAGGACCAGCGATTCCGTGCGGCCGAAGACCTGCATGGAAGCTACCGTCGCCTCGATCAGGCGGTCGATCAGGCCCACGTACAGGCCTGGTACCAGATAGCACTGGCAGCCGCGAACTGGCTTACCGAAGACCGTGATCGGCTGGAAATGCTGGCGGGCACGTGCGCCGTGGATGGCGATCCGAGCAACGACCGGTCGTGCCTTGCAGACTTCGTCGCACGCTTTGGCGCCATCGCCCTGCGGCGCCCACTGACGGCAGCAGAACGCGCCAGATACGAGGGTTTCTACGCGCCCGACGGGAGCCCCGCGGGCGAAGACCCACTCGGCTTCGCTGATGTGGTGGCTGGCCTTCTGAACGCGCCGCAGTTCCTGTACGTCGTCGAGCACGGTCAGGCGCAGTCCGCACAGTCCGCACAGTCCAAGCAGTCCAAGCAGTCCCCACAGTCCCCACAGTCCACGGAAGCGCAGACAACGTGGCCAACCGAGGCGGTGCCGCTGTCGGCCCATGAGCTCGCAGCTCGCCTTTCCTTTCACTTCTGGAACAGCATGCCGGACGAGCAGCTGCTCGCCTTGGCTGAGAGTGGCGAGATACTCGAGGCCGTCACCTATGCCGCGGAGGTCGAGCGCCTATTCCGGGATGCGCGCACTCGGGACACCGTACGCGAGTTCTTCCGGGACTGGCTCAAGCTGGAAGACCTTCCTGAACTCGACATGAACAATGGCTTTCCCGTGTTTCAGCGCTTTGCGGGGGAGCAGCTACCCAGCCCGGACCTGCGGGAAGCGATGATCGATGAAGTGTTGGACTTGCTCGACTATCACACCTGGGAGCAACAGGCCGACCTGTTCGACCTCTTGACCACCGATCTGGCATTCGCACGCACCGAGGAACTGGCCGCCCTGTATGGGCTGCCGGTCTGGAACGGCCAGGGCAAGCCGCCGGCGTTTCCCCCAGGCGCACGTCCCGGCATTCTGACACGAGCGGCTTTCCTGGCGACTGGCAGCGCAAACACGCGACCGGTTATGAAGGGAGTCTTCATCCGGCGCAACATCCTGTGCGACGACATCCCGCCGCCGCCAGACAACGCAGCGGCCAACACTCCGCTGGTGAGCGAGGACCTCAGCACACGCGAGGTCGTCGAAGAGCTGACGGAGGCCGATGGCAGCGTCTGTGCATCATGCCACGCGACTGCCATCAACCCGCTCGGCTTCGCTACAGAGGGCTTCGACGCCCTCGGCCGCGCGCGGGAGGAGCAGGTGCTGCTGTCGCAGGACGGTGAGATCGTAGGCATGGCAGAGATCAATACTCGCTCGGTGCCGCGGGTATTTCCCGATGATGCGACGCCGTCCGAGGGGCCGGCTGATTTGATGCGGCTCATCGCCGACAGCGGCAAAGCGGAAGCCTGCCTCGCTCGCCACTACTTTCGGTTCACGTTCGGCCGCTTCGAAGACAAGACACGTGATGGGTGCGTGCTGGAAGCACTCAGACAGGGCCTTTCAGAGGGAGGAAACCTACCGCGTATGCTCAAAGAGGTGGCACTCTCGCCTGCGTTTCGCAGTCGCAGCTTCGCCTCGGTGGATGGAGCGGAACAATGAAGAAACGCGTCATCAGGCGCCGCCAGTTCCTGCGAGGCGCCGGTGGAGCAGCGCTGGGACTTCCGTTCCTTCCCTCCATCGTGCCTGGCCGCGCCTGGGGCCAGAGCGTGTCATTCGATCCCGGACCCCGCTTTGTCGCGATCTGCACCAACCACGGAGGCATCGGCGAGGACGCCATGTTCCCCGCCCCGACGTCCGCCGTAGAGGGTATGCAGCTGTACCCGGGCATGCAGGTGCACCGAGGAGACCTGGCCCGTACGGTCCGAGGGGACCGCGCATCGATCTCGGAAGTGCTGACCGGCCCAGCCAACGTTCTAACAGAACCGCTGGTCGCGAAGATGAATGTTCTTTGGGGGCTCGACATTCCGTTCTACATCGCCCACCACACCGGCGGCCATCTTGGCAACTATGCGCGCAACGACGGCAACGGCGAGGCCGGGCAGTCCGTGCAAATGCAGCACATGCCCACAATCGATCAATTGATGGCCTGGTCCCCCACGTTCTACCCGGAGCTTGCCGGCGTGACTGCGCGCTCACTGCATGGCGGATCAGGGCGCTTCTCCTGGGGCTACAGCAACCCCTCATCAGCGAGCGGAGCGATCCAAGAAGTTCGCAGTGACTTCGATGGCCCCAGCTACTTCGATCAGGCGTTTCCGGGCGGCCTTCCGGAGCGGAGCGAAGCGGACCAGCCGGCCCGGCCGTCGATTGTGGACAGGGTCATCGACAGCTATCGGAGCCTGCGTCAGAGCGATCGCCGCCTGTCACCCGACGACCGACAGCGGCTCGATGATCACATGGACCGGCTGGCCGAGTTGCAGCGGCGGCTCTCGACCGTCAGCACTTGCCGCGATGTCTCGCCTCCCCAGCACCGCGCCGGATCCGCCAACAACTACGACGACCTCGTAGACGTCACGGCGGCGGCCTTCGCCTGCGGCGCCAGCCGGATCGCGGTGCTGGGCGTTCATGAGCGGGACTACGTCGAATTCGGTGGCGACTGGCACCAGGACGTCGCGCACCAGCACATGCTCGACGGCCCGCAGGGCATGCTGTTGGAAGCGAACCAAAAGGCCTTTGAACGTGTCGTGCTTGCGCTCGCAAGCCGACTGGACGCCCTGGAGGAAGCGCCGGGAAAGAGCGTGTTGGACGGCACCCTGCTCACCTGGAGCCAGGAAAGCGGGGTGATCACACACGAAGCCCGCAGCGTCCCGGTGATCACCTTCGGGAGCGCCGGAGGCTTCTTGCGCACTGGGCAGCTGTGCGACTTCCGAAACCTGGGCGAACGGGGTCGTCTCCGTGACGAGGACCCGATCGTGCGCCACAGTGGCCTTCTGTACAACCAGTGGCTCGCGACCTGCCTGCAAGCGATGGGGCTTCCACCCTCCGAGTGGCAGGACACTCCGCACAACGGGCCCAGCGGCTACGGCCTGCCTTCGATCGACGATGACTACGCGCAGAGCCACGTAGGTGGAGTCGTAGAGAATGCCAGCGACGTGCTGCCGTTCCTACGCGGATAGCTAGCTGCTGAATGATCCGGGCTAGCTCGCATCGTGCGAACCGTGGTCAGTGGACCAGGTGGACCATCCGTCCTTCGCCGCGCGGGGCAGCCATGGCGCCCAACACCTGGCGCACGCAGCCTTCTTCCGCGCTACCGTGCAACTCGCCCCTCAGCGCCACCTCGACCTTGTCAGCCGCGTATGCCAGCTCGAGCGCCAGCCGCTCTGTTCCAGTGCACGCGAGAACGTCCGCCCGCCGCGAGTCGATCCGCTCTCGCAGGGCGGCCTCGTCAACGGCTGCTGTAGCGGGTGCCGGGGCCTTCATTGCAGCCGGAGAGGTCGGAGCGCCCTTGCTCGGCTGCTCCGCCGATAGGGGCGCGCTAGCGTAGGCGGCGTGAGGGCGCGGCTGGCGCGAAGGGAGACCACGCTCGTAGGTCCAGCTCAACCCCCGCGCCTTGCCCGTGGAGGCAAGCTGTATGTGGCCCACAAGTCTTTTTTCCAGACAGGCGTTGATGTCACGAAGCTGGTCGCGCAGCGCCTCGTTGTGCTGCAGAGCCTGGTCGAAGACGCCGGCGCCGCCCGACGTGCTCACGGGTGCGTATTCACCGATCTGCGCTTCGGGCTCCACCGATACATCGGTGATGCGTCCTGCCCCATCGACTCGGAGCGCCACCTCGAGGGAGTCCCTGTTGACGGCGCCGAGACAGGCCAGGGCATCGTCGCTCGCCACGTCGAGGACGCCGTCGGGATATAGTTCCAGCCTCCCCACCAGGTCGACGAAGTCCGGAAGGGCCGCGTTGAAATCACCCGGCATGGCGGAGCACCCGAGCACCATGAGGGCCCGGTATCTCGCCTTGCCGATGGGCACGTGGTAGCCCGGCCGAAGCATAACAATCCGCACATGTCGCACACGGCTGTCCCGCGCGAGCTCGAGTTGGTCCACGTTGGCAACCTCGAAGGTGAACTCGAGGGCAGGCTGACCTGACACCGATACGTCCCGCATCCCGAGCATGTGGGTCGAGTACCGACGGTCGGCGGTCCTAACCCGTCTGCCCAGCTGGATGGTGGCCTGGCCTGTGCCGCCCGCGATCGCTTCCACATAGCGTTCCGCCAGCACCTTGAAGTCGGTCTCTGCGTGCTCGTCGGAGAGGGGAAACGTGCTCAGCCAGATCACGGAGCTTCGCTTCCGGTGCAGGAAGCGCAGGTCGTAGTTGTAGAACATGCGCGCCTCCTCGTAACGACCGTCACCATCGATGTCGAACTGCAGCCGATCGAGATACTCGTCGTTCTTCTTCGGAAGCCACTGGCCCTTCTTCTTGTAGAAGTTGTCTAGCAGCCAGTCCGAGCCCATGAGCTCCTGGGTCCCCGAACGGCTTGCAACCTGATACGGAAGCTCCTCGTGTAAGAAGCCGTTGCCGTGGATTTCGCCCAGCTTGTTGTACCGAACGACTGTGCCGTTGTAGGTGGCGGAGCACCCGGTGACACACAGTAGGACCGTGACAGTACCCCATCGAATCAATGCGCAGCCTCCCCTGTGACGGTTAGGGTACCATGCGAGCCAAGCGCGCCGGAACCTGCTCCAACGCCTGCGTTCTTGGCGCATCAGGCAGTACTCGCACATTGAGCGAGGCACACCGGTTGGTGAATGATGCGGGCTAGCTAGAACGCCGTCTGTCATGCGCTTCGGAGCAGGCTGCGCAAACCCAATAGACCCAAGACGAACGCCAGCAGCGTGTACCCGAGGCAGGCCGCGATCAAACCGACCACACTGCCACCGGCGTCGAGCCATAGACCAAACAGCGGGGGGGCGATAGCGCTCGACAGCACGCCTAGCATGCTGAACATGGAGCGGATAGCCCCGAGGTGCAGCAAACCGAAGGTCTGCGCCATGAAGGCGGTCCGAGCCGCGCCCGAAGCACCCGTCGACAGGCCGGCGCCCGTCAGGTAGACGGCTGCCACCCAAGGGGCGCTCGAAAGGCCCAGACCACAAAGCCCGCCCATCAGGGGCACCAGACACGTTGCGAGGATCCGGTGAGGCCCGTAGCGATCGATCAGCGGACCCACCAGAAACGAAGCCGTCGCTCGACTGATGCCAAATGCCACGAAGCTGGTCGCCATCACGGTCGGGCTCCAACCCTTTGCCTCCGAAAGCGACAGCTGATGAAGGAATAGGCCCGTGAGCAACAGGGGATGAGCGTTCAAGAGCGGCAGAAGCGCCCACGTACCCTTGGCACGAAGCACCTCCGCACGGGTCCAATCGCCACGCGTGCGCCGGGGCCCGCCGACGGCCGGTGCCGCCTGCTCGCACGGGCCCCGCAATGCATACAACCACTGCGACAGCGGCAAGACCAACAGGCACACGATCACGGCGCATGCGACGAAGGTCGCCCGGTAGCCAAACGCCCCGATCGCGAGAGTCGCCAAGAGCGGTAGGCACATCTCCGACGCTGGAAATCCCAGCGCGCTGAGACTGAGCGCGGAGCCTCGGCTGCGCTCGAAATGGCGAGCGACCGTGGTGCTGGCGACGTGCCCGGACAGTCCTTGGCCACACAGGCGAAGCAGCAAGAGCGCCAGGAAGAGAGTCAGAGGATTGAACGCGCCCGCAACGGCGAGGCATGCAGAAGCGAGCCCGAGCAGCACAGCCGCCGAGTAGCGGCGTTCCGGCCAGACGTCGATGCCGCGCCCAGCCCATGGGAGAAGCAACGAGCTGGCCAGCGTGGCAAGGCCGTACAACCCCCCGAAGCTGGAGCGGTCGAGTCCATGCGCACCCATCAGTGCGGGCTGGAACAGGGAAACGAAGAAGGTCTGCCCGAAGCCAGAGCTGGCGGCGTGTAGGACGCCGAAGGCGAGGATCGCGCCGTGGCGCCGGACAAGCACTGCGTAGGACAACGCCCGCACCTCTGGCTGCAGCACGGGAAGCAACTACCTCTTAGCGTTCAATAGCGCATCGAGAACCTTGTTCAGGTCGACGTCGCCGTGCTGGAACCCTGCCATGCGGTCATAGATCTCGGCAGCCCCACGATGGAAGTCGCTGGGTAGACCCGCAGCCTCAAAAGTTGCCGCGATCTCCCGCATCTCACCGCCGAAACGCCACGCTTTGGGAGCCGTGCTGCGGGCGGTCGCTTCCGAACGTGAACAAAGCTCTGGGCCGAAGCGCGACCAGGCGTGCAACAGCCCATCACTCACCCCTTCTGCCTGAGCCAGTGCGCGCACCGCGAGCAACAGGGCCGAGCTACCCTTGGTCCAGGCAGCGAACGCCATCTTTAGGGCCGATGCGTGCCCAGGCGTCGGGCCCAATACGTGTGCCTCCAGGTGACTGCCCTCGAAACACGCCGCCACCTCGCCCGCACGCGGGCCCGACAGATAGAGAATCGTCGATCCCCCCTCCCTCACTGGAGGTCCCACGATCCCGCCGTCCACGACGTCCGCACCGGCCGCCGTCAACACCGCGGAAACGGCACCTGCGGTCTGGGGGCTGACGGCATTGGCATCGACGTACAGACCGGAAAAGCCCAGCGCCGCGACTGCATTCGCTTGCTCAAGAGCCGCCGCCGGCGGGCAGACCGAAATAAGCCCATCGCACCCATCGGCCAAGTCTTGCAGGCATGTAACGGGCCGCAAACCGCTTGCTTCGGCCCTCAGGTGCGTCTCGCGGCTGCGACCCTGGGTGCACCAGTACACCTCATGACCGGTTGCACTGGCGGCCGCGCCCACGGTCGATCCCATCGCGCCGGGATGTAGGATCCCAAGCTTCACGTTGCCTCCTGGGGCAGTGTCCCTCGAATGCTCGTATGACTGTTCACGCCGCCATCCTACGCCAGTCCTGGCGGCCCTTGAAGGGCTGGGCGCGCTAACGACGCGCGGGCCACTTCACCCAACGGAGCTACTGCGTCTCCGACCGCAACGCGGCACATCGATGGAAGCGGGTCTCCAGCGCGTGCGCATCCAGCCCGAGGCCGAGAATCACCAGGCGACTGGTCCGTTTTGCGTCTCCCCAGGGCGCTCCCAGCTGCACTTCCACAGCTTCGCTCACACCCTGCACGATGACGCGGGCATCCACACCCTGCATGGCAAGGATACCCTTGATGCGCAGAATGCGCGCTTCGACGCGGCCCAGTGCGCCTTCGACCCACTCTCCAAAGCGCTCTTCATCCAGTTCGCCCTCGAGCACCAGGGACACGGCCTCGATCGTGGCATGCCCGGTACCGTCGGGGACGTACAATGCCTCAGCCCGCTGCGCCAACAGTTCCAGCAGCCGCGACGAGACGACCCCGTGGGACGCCATCGCGATGACCGCCGCGGGCGCATATCGTAGCAGCTCGCCTTGCACCATCTTTGGGTCCACCGAGGAACCCGGTGGGCCCGCCTGGTCGACGTGGGAAAGCACCACCACATCGGCGAAGCCCAATTGCTCGACCGCGATATCAAATGCCAACGCCTCTCGTGCCCGCATGACGTTGACGACCGTAATCACGCCATCGAGCCGTAGGCGCTCGGCCGCCCGCGGAGCGGAGATGCCCCGGATGACCCCGGCCGGCGAAGCCGCACCGGAGGTCTCCACGAGGATGCGGCCAGGCGGTGGGGTGGTTCTGGCGAGTTCAGCCAATGCGCTTATGAGCTCCGCCTGGCTATTGCAGCAGACACAACCGCCGGTGAGCTCGCGCAGCCGTGCCACATGGGCCGCGAGGAGCTCTCCATCGATGCCCACTTCGCCGAGTTCATTCACGATCACAGCGGTCTGATCGCGGGGCAGCTCCTGAAGCCACCGCTGGACCAGCGTCGACTTCCCGGCACCCAGGAAACCCGTGACGATCGTGACGGGAATCGGACCATCGGACATGCCACCAGCCTATACGACCCGCAGCGATGCATGAAACGCTGGACATGCGGCCCGTTTTCGCGGACGGAGCTGCGTGGGCGCGGAAGGTAGGCCTATGCGTGCACGTCGACCAGGCGGCCCACGTCGGGAACCGTCTCGATCAGCAAGCTTGCGGCTTGAGCCTGTGCGTCACGATTGTGCTTCTCGACGGCAACTGCGATTTCGGCCTGCACTCGCTGCTGACTTCGTGCTGATGCGAAGCGTGCGAGGGTGGCGGCATCGAAGCCCCTGGCCGAGATCGGATTCATCCGTAGTCCTACTGTCGGCCGTCTACCGCGGAAACTTGAGCAAAAAACTCGCACAGCGAGGGTCAGTCGTCTCGATCGCGCCGCCGCGCCTTGGCAAGGGTCTGGAGTCAGGCGCGCAGTCTCGCTACCATGCTGTGCACCGTGGATCCGCACGCTCTCTGCAACACCCTTCTTGCCGCTACCTCCAAGACGCTTCGCTGGGAGTGGGACGACCGCTTCGGCTGTGCGCTTGCCGCCTTCGGTGCAAACCGGGCACAGGAGGCACGCGCGTGGGTTTGTGAGGCAACTCCGGAAGAGTGGTCCTCTGACAACATCGGGACCGCGCCTGAGCGCGTGCAGCGCCTCGCAGCGGACATCGGGCTGCGCTCCGGGCAGTTCCTCTTCACCTCCGAACCATCCTCGGACCTGATGGCCTATGTCGCCTGGTGGCCCTGGGGCGATGGCAAGAAGATCTCCATCCGGTTCGCGATCGATGGCGCGTCAGAGGCCGAACTAAAGGGCTGGTTCAGCCTGAGTTAGCCGCCAGGGCTAGCCCGACTCGCACGCCCACTCCATCCAAGCGCCGGGTGACCAGACGGCCGATGATCGACTTCACCCATGAGGTGGGGGAGCCCGAAGATCGCCATCCACCATTGATCTTGCGTGCCACTCAGGGTTCACTTGCGCACATGGTGAGAAGATTTCGCTCAAGGTGGTCGATATTGGTCTGCTGCGCGTGGATGTCGGTGCATTGCGGCGGCTCGGATGGCAAGGAGACCGGGGCAGAGCAGGGACTGGCCGGCGAAGGGGGAAGCTCCGAGGCACTCAACCCCGATGTCGACTGGGAGGCCTGGAACGTCGTGTATTCGCCAATGTACTCGGCCTATGATGGCGAGCACGTCTACTCGCTACCGGTTTACATCGACGGCGTCGCAACCACCCCAGAAGACTGGCAGGCCATTCCGTCTGATGCCGTCAGCTTTGCAGAGTGGCAGAGCGACGACGGCAGCCAGCAAGGAGTCCTGGTCACCGTCGAACAGGCGGCGCCCGAAGTGACCCTTGCTGCACACTCTGGCGACCTCGGCGGCAAAACCACGCTCTTCGTGACCGAAGCGACTCCCGACCAATGGGAGGTCGGCCAGGACCGCTACAAGAACGGTGCGAACTTCGACATCCTCGCGCTTGCCAACAATCCCGAGATCTTCCAGAGCATCGAGTTTGTCGACGGCATGGCGACCTTCGGGGGCACTGCCAAGGAACTGGGCTTGGATCCAAGCCTGCGCTGCGACAGCTGCCACACGAGCGGTGCAGAGAACTTTCAGGTGCAGCACACACCTACGCAGGCAGCGCGCTTCTCCGATGAAGAATTGGTGCGGATCTTCACAATGGGGATGAAGCCCGAAGGCGTCGAATTCCGCGTTCTGCCGCCCAGGTTCCGGAGCTTCTACGAATTCATGCATACCTGGGAGGTGACTCCGGAACAGGCGGAGGGCCTGGTGGTGTACCTGCGCTCACTCACCCCGGAGGGGCAGGGTGACAGCACGTTGCCTTCGGAACTCGACAGCCTCGTCGATCCAGCGATGGCACAGTAGCTCCTTGCTAGCTAGCTAGCTAGCTAGTCGGTGCCGCGCACGAGTTCCTGTAGCGCTTCCCGGAGGTGACCGGGCCGCTGGTGAACGAAGTCGAGCACCGCCTGCTGTGCCTCGCGCGAGGAAAGCGGCCGCTGCCAGCGGCGACGATCGCGAGACAACTCGGGCTCGACCCGCGATGCCAACTCGTGGTGAACGGACTCGACAAGCTCGGTCGGCAAGACAGCAGCAAGCACATTGCGGAAGCGCTCGACATAGGCCTTACGAAACGCGTCCACCTGCAGCAGTCGATCACCGAACCAGTTGCGCCCATCGATAAGAAGCAGCTCAGCGGGCATGCTCGTGTGACCGATACCCCGGCGGCTCGCTCCAAAGGCAATGTTAGAATCCCAGGGAATGATCGACCAATGGTCGTGACCGTCGTGGGGCGCGTTGTAGAGGAAGAAATTCTGGGCGACGGCGTCGGTGTTCTGCGTGAGGGATACCCAGATCATGCGGTCCATGTACATGGCCAGTGAGAAGACCGGGTCGATTTCCCGCTCCCACGCCTCCTGGCTCAGCGGCGTTTCGTGCATGCGCATCACAAGCGCGGCAAGGTCCTCATAGCCGCCCGACTGGTCATCCGTCTTGTGCTCAAAGACGCGCTCGAGCTTGCGACGCGGCGCAAAGTCCGCCTGGTGCTTGCCGCGGCGCACGGCCTTGTACAGATGCCCGCCCGGCCGGTAGCCGTGCCGGCGCAGGTAGTCGCGACCGACCGGCTCGACAGTTGCATAGAGGCCCCAATAGGCCCCGTTGATCGACACGCTGACGAAGTCAACCACAGGCGCCTCGTAGCCCATCAGGCGCCACAACTCGAAGGCAAGCGCCTCCCGCACAAGGCTCTGGTCGGAGTACATGGCCTTGAGGAGCACCCGCCGCAGCGAGCCGCCGTTCATCCGCCCGAACGGCTCCGGCAAGCCGCCCGGGCTGGTTACCTTCACATCGAAGGACTTCTTGGGACGCGTGCGCGTACTGGCTCCCTGCAGTTCGAGGGTGATGGGAACCCGCCGTCGCTCGACGCACAGTGCGGCCGCCACACCCAGGTCAGCGTGCACGTCCTCGTGCAGCGCGTCCCAGGCGTCCAGCTCCAGATAGAGATCCCAAGCGGGCAACCGACTCCCTATGGGACCCCGTGCCTGCCCCCCGTTCGGCGGGCATCCGGTCCCAAGCGTGGGCTTGGCGGGCGGCCTCGTCTCAGGGGCTGCCTCTTGCGCGCACCCCAGCCCTCCCAGCACCATCCACAATGCAATTCCCGGGATGAACACCGCCGGAGGCTTGCGCCGCCGGCTTCGCGCGCCCAGCCTGGATCGCTCACCGCCTCGCGAACCGATCGTGCAGCCATTCGGCTTTGCAGGGCTTTCGACGAGAGCGAGCGAGGCACCAAAGAGTTGGTGAAATATCCGGGTTAACCAGCATCCCGCCCTCGACCACATCGCACATGCTTCCCGCCCCCGCTTGCCACTGTACCACCACGGGACGAGCCGGCAAGCGCGGCCCCATGGGACCGCCCGCCGGAGCGGTCAACATGAACGACCGGAGCAAAATGGGGTCGCTCGCAAAAAACTCGGAAAGCGCACGCACCCAGGAAGCAGGGTGTCGCAGTGAGCCGAACTGGCTGACCCTTGCAGGCGGACACGGTTGTGGGGCCCCAGCTGCGATCCCCACGTTCACGAGGTGGGTTGCGGCGGGGTGGTGTTCCGCTATCGTGCGCCCATGCAGGCAGACGCAATTACCATGGTGGACGACCTGTGGTTCGGCGAGGGGCCGCGCTACCGTGATGGGCATTTGTTTGTTTCGGACCAACACCAACGCAATGTGATCGCCGTGGATGGGACGGGCACACAGCGTGTGGTCGCGCGTGTACCCGGAGGTCCTTCTGGGCTCGGCTGGCTGCCCGACGGCTCGCTCCTCATCGTCTCGATGCATGACCGCAAGGTGCTCGCACTCCGCGATGGTGTCTTGGAGGTGCACGCAGATCTTTCAGCAATCGCAACCGGTCACGCCAACGACATGGTAGTCGACGCTGACGGACGAGCGTACGTGGGCAATTTTGGGTTTGATATGGATGGTGGGGCTGCCCCGCAGCCAGCGCAGCTGGCGCTGGTGACACCAGATGGCCAGGCACGCGCTGTGGCCAAGGACCTGCAGTTTCCCAACGGCATGGTGATTACCGACGACGGTCGCACTCTGGTGGTGGCGGAGAGCTTTGCCTCCCGCCTGACCGCGTTTTCGATCGACCCGGCCACCGGTGAGCTCGGCGAGCGACGGCTATGGGCCCAACTGCCTGGACCACCCGACGGCATCTGCCTGGACGCCGAAGGGTGCATCTGGGCTGCCCACCCCGTCCCGCCAGGGGGCTACCTGCGGGTCGCAGAAGGCGGCGAGGTGCGGGGTCGTGTGGACACGGAACCCGGGTGGGTCGGGATCGCCTGTATCCTGGGAGGACCGGAGCGCCGCAGTTTGTTCATGCTCGACGCCACGACGTTCGACCCGAAGAAGACCAGCCGCGGCACCTCTCGCCTGCGCGTCGTGGATGTCGAAGTATCTGGCGCGGGCTTCCCCTAGGAATGGGCGCAAGCCCTGCCTAGCGAGCACGGCGGGCTGCGAACCGAGCGCGCGCCTTTTCCGCTTCCACCTCGCGGTCCCGGGGCGGCGCCTGCGTCACCAGTGCGCCCAGTAGACGGGTCGCGGCCTCAGCAACCTCGTCCACCGCGCGATCGAAGACCTCACGATTGGCCTGAGACGGCTTGGCCGAACCGCTGAGCTTGCGCACGAACTGCAGCGATGCTGCCCGGATCTCCTCGTCCGTGGCAGGTGGATCGAAGTTGAAGAGGGTCTTGATGTTGCGGCACATGGCCTGGGTACTTCACCAGGCGCGCGACCCTCGCGCAAGAAGGCACGCTCGTCAGCTTTCGCTGGCTTCCCACGCGGGCCGGGTAATCGCGTACAACCACTCGTCCATCCATACTCCGCGCTTCCGAACGACCCGTCGCAGCGTGCCTTCGTGTTGGAAGCCAAGCCGCTCCACCAGACGCTTTGAGGTCCGGTTCCCGACGAAAATGGTCGCGAAAATGCGCTCGGCACTGCGCTGCTCGAAAGCATGGCGAACCAGGGCCGCGAGGGCCTCTGTGGCGAAGCCTTGCCCCTGCCAAGCCGGAGCAAGTGCGTACCCGAGATCGAGGATGGCCGGATCGCCGCCGACGGGCCGTACGCTCACGCCCCCGATGTAGCGATCGCTGGCCTTTTCGATGACCGCCAGGTCGAGGTCGAGGTCCATGCGGCCCGGGTCGCGCTTGTCGGGATCCCAGAAGGCGTGGAGGTCTTCCGGTCCCGCTGGACCGTCCCACAGGATCGTATCGAACATGTTCGACCCCACGATCGACGCATAGTAGTCATCGATCTGCGCAGGCGTGGGGCATGTGAGGCACAGCCGATCGGTCTCGATTCGAACAGAATGCTTGGCGAGGGAGCCCATGGACCCGCTTGGGTTCGTCCCACCGTTGAGGGCGTCGAGAGGGAACACGTGCACCGAGACCGCCTGCCAGCGTCCCTGGCGCTTGGCGTACACCCGTACAAAGCGCTGCTCGTGCGGGCCCTCGGGATGCTCGACCCGGATGCGTCCGCGGGTCACCGCGGTGGCGCCGTGGAGCTCAAACCCGCGCTCGCTGAACTCGACCCGGCGTCCAGGCGTGGGTTCCATCATCTTGCTCTTGGCAACCTCGGAACGCCCATCAGGCCACGTCGCACGTAAGTCATCGGCCAGAATCTCCGAAAACGGAGACCTATCGTTGCGTACGTATACGTCGTTCCAGCGACGGTCGAGATCCCTCACGATGTCTTCGTCACTCATGGAGTCCGGCATGGCTCCCCCTAGTCCCCAGCGTTCTACTCCCGGACAGCAGGTCGCCGACGCGTGGCCGCCTCCCCCTTGCGTCGGGCTACCTTGCGGGCGCGCCCAGACTGAGCGCGTCCCGAAACGTCGGTGAAAAGGCGCCCCTCAAGCAGTGCCATGAATGCCATAGCGGGCTCCCGATCACCACCCGTGAGGCGAGATAATTGGCATGAGACCGCCTTGCAAACTGCGGACGGCCCGGATAGCCCAGGCTTAGCACTGGGTACGGACTACGCGAGGTGTTGCATGGGCAGGGCGGCAGCAAGATGTGGGGTTGCGACGCTGACGGTCTGCGTGTTCCCGCTACTTGATGTCGGGTGTTCGTTCGACAACGAGGAGAGCCCGGCTGCAAGCCCAGGAAGTGACCTGGAAGCGAGCCTTCCCACTTCCCGCAACCCGACTTCCAGCCATCCGGCCTCTCCCGATGAAGGCCCGAGCCCAACCGAATCGGCATCCACGATGCCACAGGCCTCCGGAACGGCCGGAACCGGCAGGGGGGCGGACGGGCCCGCGCGCGCGACGCCGGCCCAGGCACCCCCGCAGAACCGGGCGCCCTCCACGGCGGACCCCTCACAGACCGTGGCACCAAACACCCAGCTCGACCCAACGGTGGAGTTCGAATGGCCCGAATGGCAGTCCGACGAGGAAGACAGCTGCCGCGGTGGTACGTACACGGGGACGTTCCGCTGCACGTTCACGGACGCGACCGGACTGCTGGTCGTCCAACTGGAGGGCCCGGTGTCACTCACGTTCGTGAAGTCGATGGACGGCGAGTTTCTCGAGATCACCGATGGCCACTTTGACGCGATCGCGAATCTCATCATCGGCGCCAGTGCCACCATCCAGGGTCGGCTCGACTGCGGCACCCTGATGCTGCGGGCTACTGCAGTCGATGGCGCTTGGGCTTTCGGCGATCCCGACCTCCCCCTTCTGCCTGGAGGCGCCCTGGCAGGAGACATCACCGGAACGCTCGATCCTGGCACGGGCGAGCTCGCCGGTGAGTGGACCTTCGGGGATCCCGACTTCGGCCTTTGCCCCGGCTCCTGGTCCGTCCGGTACCAGCCATGAACCGGCTGCCTCGACCCACCACTCGGTGGACAACGTACCTGTTCTGTGGGCTGCTCGGCGGGTGCAGCGCTGCAGAGCCCGTTGGGCTGGGCACAGTCGATAGGGCGGGCCGAAAACCACCCAAAGCGATGGTGACCGAGCCGGTGACCGCAGAGCCCCAAGACTCAACCGGAGACCCTACCTCCGAGCCAAACTTCGGCAACGCGGACCCGGGCGAGGCCCCGGAAACGAGGCCCGCCACACCGCTTTCAAGCGGACCAAGGGTGGATGCGATTCTGAACGGCAGCTGCGCCTCCTCGACCGTACAGACCGAGTTGCTCCCGGCCAACGTTCTGTTCGCGTTGGACCGGAGCGCCTCGATGGTATGCAATCCCCCGCCCACCACGGACTCGCGCGACTGCGAAACGATGCCCATTCGGGCAGATAGCGCGAAGCCCTCGAAATGGGAGATCACGATCGAGGCACTCCAGAACGCCATCGAACTGATGCCGGGCAACGCAACGGTGGGCCTGAGCTACTTCAGCCGGAACGACCGCTGCGGGGTCAACTCGGCACCGAACGTACCGCTGTCGATGAATACCGTGGTTCATCGGGAAGCCATCGCAAACAGCATGCAGAGCGTAACCCCAGGCGGTGGCACGCCGCTGGTCGGCGCGACGATCCTCGCGTACCAGCACCTGCACCAGGCTGCCCTGGCAGGAAAGATCGCAGGCAATGGGTTCGTCGTGCTGATCACGGACGGTGCACAAAGCGAAATGTGCTCGAATCCGCCCATGTGCGAGGACGCGGACTCCTGCACCTCCTTGTTGATCAACAAGGAGGTGGTTCGCGCGGCCGCGCCGGGCGTCGGGATTCGCACCTTCGTCATCGGGGTGCCGGGAAGCGAACCCTCGCGCGACCAGCTTTCGGAGATCGCCGTCCATGGCGGTACAGCCCCGGTCGATTGCGATGCGTCGCAAGGGGCGTGCCACTTCGACATGACGGCAGTACCCAACCTGGCCGAAGCCCTCACAGACGCCCTGAAGCAGATCACGACGCGGGCAGTGAGTTGTGAGTTTGACGCGCCCAGGCCACAAACGGGTGAACTCGACCTGAGTCTGGTGAACGTCGTGTACACGCCCGGTGATGGGAGTGCACCCCAACTCGTGGTCCAAGACCCCCGGGTGGCCTGCGATGGGGGCGCCAACGGCTGGCAGTTCATCGCCGGCAACGCGCGCATCCGGCTCTGTGGCGAAGCCTGCGATGTCATTCGCGCCGACCCCGGCGGGGGCGTCGAGGTCGTGCTCGGCTGCCCGGTACAGGGCCCCCAATAGCAGCGCACCGGCTCGCAGTGCTCGAGCTGTGGGCTATGCGTACGGGCAGCCTCGTCAACGTTCCAACGTCACAAGACCGTGCCGGTGGCGCCTCCATCAATGCGCAGGTGGGTGCCGTTGATGTAGGCGGCTCGATCGCTGGCGACAAAGGCCACCAGGTCCGCCACTTCTTCGCGCCGAGCCATGCGACCGCAGGGATTGGGCATGAATGCCTCGACCGCCCTGGCTTCGATCGTCCCCCAATCGTCACCCCATCCGCGACGGGTGGCGGTCGCGCGAAAGTTCGCCTCGACCTCCGCCGTATGGATGAGGCCGGGGCTGACCGTGTTGACCGTGATGCCGGTCCCCGCGAGCTCCTTGCTCAAGCTCACCGCAAGGTTGGCCATGGCACCCTTCGAAGCGTAGTAGTGTGGCATACGCGCATTGGGGCTGATCACGCCGATCGTCGCCAGTTGAATGATGCGCCCAAAGCCGCGTTCTTTCATCCCGTCCGCAAACGCCCGTACCATCCGAACCGCGGAAAGGGTGTTGCGCTGATAGAGTTCGACCCACGCATCACTGTCGAGTGTGTCCCAGCGTCCACTGGCGGCCCCTCCATAGTTGTTGACCAGCACGTCGACCCCCACCCCCAGGGCCAACACCTGCTCACGCACCTGACAAGCCCCGGTATCCGAGTGCAGGTCGCCCCACACCGCATGCGCGCGGTCGCCAGACTCGGCGATCTCTGCGCACACGGCCTGCTGCCCAGCGCCGGGATCCGGTCCATGTACGAACACCACCGCACCCTCTGCCGCCAACGTCCGAGCGATGGCCGAACCCGTCCCGCGATGACTCCCCGTCACGAGCGCGACCCGCCCTTTGAGTCCCAAGTCCATGGGGTCATGTAGCGAGCCCGACGTCCATAGATCAAGCGGGCGGCAGCCCCCGGGTTGCGATCAGAAATGAGGCGTGCCCGCCCGCGGGTTCGCTTCACTTGGACTGCACATTTGCGAGAGAAAGGTGGTTGTCACGTCAACCTCCGTTCCTCGATCGCGCTGCGGCAGGGAGCGGAGAAAACTCCACGAGCCCACCACCAGTCATTCCCTGTTCGGCGGCGTACCGGAGGCGCTCCAGGTCCGCCTGGGGAAACGCATCCTGCTGCAGGTATTCGATGAGAGAAGTTGCGGTCCGCCGGTCGAGCTGCCGCGCCTCGCCCGGTGGCATGACGCCTTCACGATCGGGCGAAAGCTGAAGACGCTCGATGGCGATCGCGCGCTCACGCTTCGACATGCGTGCCAAGTCGATGTTGAAGCGCGCGCGGGAGATCGACTGATCGAGGACATCGTTGTGACAGGTACCGCAGGCCTGGATCAGGGCATCGGCTGGAGCGGTGCCGGGCTCGGTCTGCAGACCAAGCTCGGCCCGCACGACGGGATCGTCAGGGAAGATGTCCGAAAGGTCGGGCAATTCGGATGCCGGCAAGGTCCCGTCCCGATAGGCTCGATACGCCTCGGTCAGCCGGGCCTGCTTGCTAGGATCGGTGGGCCGGACTTCGTAGTGCGGCAGCGCCAGCTGCTCTCCGCGCCCGAACGCCTCGTACGCCCGGTCCCAGGTGGGGCTCCGTACGGGTTCGTCGGGATACGTGCCGCTCGGCCCAAGTGGCCAGCGTTCGTCCTCGATGCGTGGGGCGTCAAAAAGCAACGGCTGGGCGCGTGGGACCGCGTCTTCCAGAAAGAAGCCCACCGTGCTGAGGAGCAACTGGGGCGGCACGCCGGCGTACACTTCAGACCCGTGCGCCGCGACGTAGTCGTCCGCCAAATCCTCCCCAGTGACGGCCGGCGGGGTCCCTTCGGCATCAGCCGGTGCTGAAAAGAAGTGGGTCCACGGCGCTTCCAGTTCCCGCATGAGCAGGGTCGGGCGCTCGCGACCACGTTGGTGGCACTGGCGGCAGTCCGCCGGTGTGTTCTTCAAGTCCTCGTCATCCTCCACACTTACCGATAGCCACTCGGCTTCCACACTCGGCGTGTACAGGTCTCCGGGCACGCAGCCTTGCTCGCGGCCGTTGCAGGCCTGAGCAAAGCGCACCAAGTAAAAAGCCAACTGTTGTGGGGCCGTAGTGGGCACAACGATTTCGACTTGCTGAACACCTCGCTGGAACGCCAGGGCGCCGCCACTCGCCAGAATGATCACGCGAGGATTGATGGGAGAGATGATACGCGCCGACAGGGCGGTCGAAAGTCCCTGAACGGTCGCCACGCGGGCGGGCGAAAGTGGGTTGGTGAGGGGCGTATTGTAGTCAAACCCGAGCGCCTGCTGCAGGGCGCGGAGGCCCTCGATCACCGGCGGCTCTTCACCACAAAAGAGCCGCTTGACGCGGTCTTCCCCCGGGCGGGCGCACAATGGAGGCAGGGACCGCGCGGAAACCGATGCATCGACCAGGGTACCGGAAGCGTTCGCGCCAGCATCGATGG
>JAPPOR010000815.1 GCA_028817905.1 Myxococcales bacterium | reverse complement strand
CGGATCATTCATCACTTCGGCGCCGCCTCGCTTGTCCTTCGACTCGATAGGACTTTCGCTGCCCTAGGCAATACAGCGAGGATCCCCATCGGTCGTCGAAAGCCCTGTGAAGCCGAATCACTGGGCGATCCGGCGCCGAAGTCATGAATGAATCGGGCTACGCAGTTTTCATCCAGGAAAGGCCGTGTGCCCTTTTTCTGAATAGAAGCTGCGGTTGGCCTCCCGAGGCGGTGGTGGTACTTCCCCCAGGGCATGACCGCTGCCACGCCGACGTTCGCCGAGTTTGAGGGGCTCCTGGATGGTCGTACCGTGGTTCCCGTTTGGCGTGAGATCCTGGCGGATACGCTGACACCGGTCCAGGCCTACGCGGCGGTTGGCGGAGGAGCCGGGAGCTACCTGCTCGAGAGCGTGGTCGGTGGTGAGGCCCGCGCACGCTACAGCTTCGTGGGCTTCGATCCGGACCTGCACGTAGCGGGCGGCGACGGCTACTACGAGGTCACGCACGCGGATGGCTCCGTCACGCGGACGACCCCTGCGGACCCCTGGCAGGCACTACGCGAGACCCTGTCCGCCTATCGTGTCGGAGCCGCCGTGCCCGCCGACCTACCGCCGTTCTGGGGCGGCGCGGTGGGCTATGTGAGCTACGACGCGGTCCGGCGATTCGAGCCGACCGTCGGCCCTCCGGCGCGCGCGGTGGTCGCCGCTGATGAGCACGACTTCTCATTTTCGATCGGCGGTACCCTGCTGGTCTTCGACAACGCGCGCCAGACCCTACGGATCATCGTACCAGTGAAGGTGGGGGAGGGTACCGAGGCGCGCGATCACTACGACGACGCGGTTGCACGCATCGATGCTGCTGAACGAGCACTTTCCGGCGCGCCCCACCTCCCCATGCTGATGCCGCCGGACCATCGGCTGCACGTGGATATTCCCCCATCGTCCTTCGATCGCGCGAGCTATTGCGCCGCGGTCGAGCGATGCAAGGAGTATATTCGGGCCGGGGACATCTTTCAGGTGGTCTTGAGCCAGCGCTTTGTGCAGCCGGCTACCCGTGACTTGTTCGAGGTCTATCGCTACATGCGATGCCTCAATCCGTCGCCCTACATGTACTTTCTGCGCTTCCCGGAGGCGCGGATCGCGGGGGCGAGTCCTGAGACGCTCGTTCGCTTGCGTGCTGGCGTGGCAGAGGTGCGCCCGATCGCTGGCACGCGCAAGCGCGGCGTCACGCGGGAAGAGGATGCCCGCATTGAGGCAGACCTGTTCGCCGATCCCAAGGAGATCGCTGAACACGTGATGCTGGTCGATCTGGGCCGCAACGATATCGGGCGTATCAGCGACCCCGGAACCGTCGCGGTGACCGAGCGCATGGTGGCCGAGTACTACTCTCATGTGATGCACATCACCTCGAATGTCCAGGGGCGGGTCAGTTCGGGACGTGATGCCATCGACGTGCTGCGCGCGACCTTTCCAGCGGGTACCCTCAGTGGTGCCCCGAAGGTCCGCGCGATGCAGATCATCGAAGAACTGGAGCCGGGACCCCGGGGAATCTACGGTGGCGCGATCGGGTACATTGGGTTCGATGGCAATATGGATGTGGCGATCGCGATCCGGACGATCGTGGAGCGCCACGATCAGCACTACGTGCAGGCCGGAGCGGGGATCGTCGAGGCCAGCCGGCCGGAAGCCGAGTATGAGGAGACCCTTAGCAAGGCCCGTGCTCCCCTGGTTTCGATCGCCGCCGCCCTCCGCGCCCAGGTGGGCGACCAGTCCGGCTGACCCTGGCTCGCCCAGGGGGCTGCTGGAAAAAAAGAGCCCACCCATTTACATTTTGACAGGTCTTCTCTGCTAGGCTACAAGCCGCAAACCGCTCAGGGGCGGTAGTTAAGTTGGTTATAACGCCGGCCTGTCACGCCGGAGGCCGCGGGTTCGAGTCCCGTCCGCCCCGCCATAGTATTCCACGGAAGGAACAGCCGAAGCGGCGAGTCGTTCGTGATCGTCGCGCTTCGGCGCATGTCCGACAGGGGCATGCTTCTGAGCGGTCATCCAGATTGCCTGGGGCACGCCTGCCGGCGATGCTTCAGGGGGTTCCGCCGAGCCGCTCGATTTCGTCTTTGAGAAGTTGGTTCTGCGTTTCCAGGTGGTCTGACAAGACACGCATCTCCTGCTCTTGCTTGCGGACCTGTTCGGCAGGGGCTTGCCGCCGGGTCACCGCCAGGTCCCGCTGCGCATAGTCGAGCAGCACTAGGTTGTGGGAGAGCAACTCGGCGTAGTGTCGACTCTTCGCTCCGTCGTCGGCATCCCGCAGATGCGGGGGCAAATCCAGGATCGCTTCCGGTGCCGGCTCATCGCCGGATGGTGGCACGCCGCCCGCTCGTCGCCGACTGGTCCCGGTCGCCGCCTTCGCGAGGGTCGGCCCAACGCTTCCCACGTCGCTTCCAACGTCGGAGGTGCCGGCGGATCTGCGCGGTGGCACGACCGGATCGGCGCTTCGGATGGGCGGTGGCGCCAGTGGCGCTTCGGGTTCCGGTTCGTCGTTGTTCGGCCGGTCGGGTACTCTCCAGATCAGAGCCCACCCCACCAGTCCGGTGAGTGCGAACAGCAGAAGGGGCAGCGATCGCCGCATACGCGTACTCCTGACTCCAGTGCGCATTGGCCGCAAACGTCGCGTCCAATCGCCCAGGAGCTCCTTTGCCGACGTGGGCCGTGCGAACGCGCCGCAGCATACCCCGCTGTGCGGTGGCAGGCCTAGCTGAGCCTTCGCTCCCATCCCCAGTTCGGGCCGGCTCCCGAGATCGGCACTGATTCGACCGTGGCGTAAAAATTCGCAGCGAACAGCCCCCAGTGTGTCCATTTTGTGGCACTAGTCGAAAATGGGCCTTGCGGCCGGGCGCGCCCCGCGGCACAAACGCCAGTCATGTCGCACGGCGGTAGAGTTGTTTCCCGGCGTCGCTGGATTTGGCTGGCCTCGTTGGCGGTCACGTTCCTAGTTTTCGAACCGCCCGCAAGCGCTGTAGACGCCCCAAGCCGCGAACGGGTGTTACCCACGCTACACGTGAAGGCCCCGCAGGCAGGTCCAGCGGTTCACATGACCAGCTTCTTTCCGAATCCGTCTCCCAAGGTGCAGGCGGTGGGGACGCCCCAGCAGGTTCGAGACGATCGAGGCACCGATCGCAATGCCTATTTGCAGAACGCAACGCCCCTGACCCTGGAAGGCGATGGATACCGGGTGCTGGGGCCTGGCATGGAGCGGTACTACGGTACCTACGAGTTGGTTGAGCTCATTCAGCAGACCGGCGCCCGTTTTGCGGAGCGGCACGGCAGCAACCCCCAGGCCTATTTTCTGGTGGGCGATCTGTCCAAGCGTCGGGGTGGGACGATCCGCGACCGCAGCGGTCGCCGGGTACACAGCAGTCACCGCAATGGGCTAGATGTGGATATCAACTATGTGCGCAAGCAGTGCGGCACGGGGTCGTCGGATCAGGACCCAAAGGGTCCCTATGGGCCCCTCAACAACCCCAATTGCCGGCTGCACCTGCGCGAGAACATGGAGCTCCTTCGCGACTTTGTTCGGGGGGGGCCTGGCGGTTCGAGCCTGGTCAGTCGCATCTTCGTGAGTGACGGCTTCGTCCACAAGGCCTGCCGCGCTGCTCGCGAACGACCGCGGTTTCGGCGTCGGTATCGTCGGGTGATGAGCCACATGAAGGCCATGCCCGGCCACCAGGCCCACTTTCATCTACGGCTCAAGTGCCCGGACAACAGCTTGCGCTGCTACGATGCGAACGTGAAGCCACGGAGCCCATGCGGCGGTCGCAAGTAGCGACCTCGGGACGGGCACGGTGCCAGCCAGCAAGACCATCTACCTGGTACGTCACGGCCAGACCCATTGGAATCGGGACCGTCGGCTCCAGGGTCAGCGGGATTCGCCCCTCACATTGGTGGGGATCGAGCAGGCGCGGGCCTACGGGCGAGCACTGGCCGGCGAGCTGCAGGGGTCCGGGGTCGAGCTCCACGTGAGTCCGCTGCCCCGGGCACAGCAATCAGCCGGGATCATCTCGGAAGCGCTCGGTATACCCTGGGACGAGATCCGCCACGAGCCGCGTCTCATGGAGCGCAATCAGGGGGCCTGGGATGGCCTCAATGCAGAGGAGATCGAGCGTGGTTTCAACCCCGATCCGCATCTGCGCCGCTCGTGGGAGTTCGCTGCACCGGGCGGCGAGAGCCTCGCCCAGCTTTCGGCGCGGGTCGTCGCATGGATGGACCAGGTGGGCTCGGGCCGGGTCGTGGTGGCGGTCTGTCACGGCGTGGTCAGTCGCGTGATGCGTGGAGCCCATCTGGGGCTCTCCCCGGCCGACACCATCGCGCTTCCGGGTCACCGTCAGGACAGAATCTTCAGGCTTGCGGACAGCGGGTTGAGCGAGCTCATGTGCCCGGCTAGCTAGAATCCTTGACCAACAATCTTGTTTACAAAGGAGTCAAGTTTGGAGAACTCACCATTCTCCATTGGCGTTGTATCAAGGATTCTAGGTCGCACCTCCGGTGCTCCGGGCAGTGATGGGCGGCTGGCTTTGCCTCACGCAGGC
>JAPPOR010000981.1 GCA_028817905.1 Myxococcales bacterium | reverse complement strand
TCACCGAAAGCCCTGCGAAGCCGATCACTTGCACGATCATCACGTGCCTTGGTGATGGATGCGGGCTGAGGAACTCACAGAAGTGCCCGCCGCGCACTCTGTTCCGGTAGCCCGGATAAATCTGACCCGCAGGCGCTGCGCCCGGCGCTTCGGCAGACAGCACGTGCAGCAAACAGCCGAACACCCGCGGGCAGCGGGAGGGAGGCGCGCCGTGCGAAGCCGAATCCGGCCAGGCCCAGCGGACTTCGCGCTTTCCCCTCCCCAACCAAGGAAGTGAGATGACCAGCAAGTTCCTGATCTCGATACCTATCCTCTCGCTCGCGATCGCATGCGGCGACGACCACGACAGCGCGTCGCTGCCGCTACCCATCACGGGGTCAGAGACAGACGGTGGCCATGCTGAGGGGAACCGGAAGAGCAGAACCGGCCAAGGCCGCTCTGCCTCCGAAGAGGGGCGCGCCTCGGAGAACACGACAGCGGATGCTGGGGGACAACCCTCCGACGACTCCACGCCCGGTCGAAGCAGCCGCGAGGCAGCGGCGGCGGGAAGCGGCGGAGACGACGAGGAACCCGTAGAGGATCGCTCGGATGAGACGAGCCCTGACACCAGCGACCCGCATCGTGCCGCCGACACGCCCGACGCCGGCAACACAGCCATGGGACAAGCCATGGAACAAGCCATGGAACACGATGTTGCCGACGAAGAGGGCACGGAGCCTGTCCCCGCCGGTGACGACGAGCCGGATGACAATCCGCCCGGATCCATAGACTCGGCGTTGCTCACGCCGATCGCGTGCGGAAGTGTGCAGATCCAGGTCTCTCATGGCGACTCCCCGCAGTGCGATGCGCTGTCCGAGTGCCTGGCGACTTCCTGCGACGCGCGGCTTGCGGTGTGCCTCGGGAAGGATTCCGGCTCGGGTCGCAACACCGGACCGTGTGCGGAGTACTACGCGTGCGCCGCAGAGCAGGACGACCCGTGCTCCGCCGCTTGCGAAGTCGACAACGAGTGCGTCAACTGCATCACGCGCGAACTGAACCAGTGCCGCACGCAGGCATGCGGCGACGCCTACACAGCGTGTACTGGCCTACCGCTAGCCAGCGAGGAGCTCTCAGCACGAACGTGCGCCGACCTTGCAGACTGTTGCGCGCAGCTCGATGCCCCCCTGCAGAGTGCCTGCAGCACCGTCGTCGAAAGGGGCCTGGACGCTTCCTGCGACGGCGCCTACGACACCTTCTGTCGCTAGAACCCTTGACCAGCGATCTCGTTTACAGATGAGTCAAGTTTGGGGAGCTCACCATTCTTGGTTGGCGTTGTATCAAGGATTCTAGGTCGCACCTCCGGTGCTCCTGACAGTGATGGGCTGCAGGACTTGCCTTACGCAGAACTCGTCGTGAGCTGAAGCGACGACGCCGAGGAGCGCACCGCTACAACGCAAGTGCAAACACCATACGGGCGATCGAGAAGTAGACGATCAGGCCGAACACGTCGACCAGCGAAGCGACGAAGGGGGTGGAAGACACGGCGGGATCGAGGCCCGCGCGCTTGATCGCAAGCGGCATCAGCGACCCCACAAGTGTCCCCATCGTCACCACCCCAACGATCGCCAGGGCAACGGTCATGCCCATGGCCGCGGGATTATTGATCCCGTGACCCGCGAAGGCGCGCGCAAAGCCGACTAGTCCCAGCACCAGCCCGAGCGCCAGCCCCATCGCGAGCTCTCGCCCGAGCACCTTGGGCCAATCCCGGGGTGCGAGCTCACCCAGCGCCAGCGCTCGAATGATCAACGAGGACGACTGGGAGCCCGAGTTGCCGCCGGATGAGATAATCAACGGCACGAAGATCATCAGGTCCATGACCGCCGACAGTTGGGCCTCGTACGCATCCATCACGCTGGCGGTCAACAGCTCTCCGGCAAACAGCACGATCAACCAGGTGATGCGATTGCGCAGAAAGTCCACGAAGCCCGTCTGGAGGTAGCTCTCCTCGATGGGAACGACCGCCGCCATCATATGGGCATCCTCGGTGGCCTCGTCGATCACGACATCGACGACATCATCGACCGTGACGACCCCAAGCATCTTGCCGTGCTGGTCCACGACCGGCAGCGCCGACAGGTCGTAGCGGGCGATTGTGTTGGCAACCTCTTCCTGGTCGGTGTCGGCGGGGACCGAGACAACCTGCTCGGTCATTACTGTCGCAAGCCGCTTCTCACCATCACTGAGAATCAGGTCGCGTAGCGACAGCACACCGACCAGCTTGTCGTAAGCGACCACGTAGAGATAGTAGATGGTCTCTAGATCCCGTTCCCGGGTCGCTACACGCACCTCATCGATGGCCTCCGATACGGTGAGCTCCGGCCACAGGGCCAGAAACTCGGTGGTCATCAAGCCACCGGCAGACTCCTCGTCGTAGGCCGCCAGCGCGCGCACGTCTTGGGCAATGCCGGGCTCCTGCTGCTCGACCTCTGCGAGCAGTTCCTCGCGCACCTTGTCCGGCAACTCTGCGACCAGATCGGCGCGATCGTCCGGGTCCATCTCACTGACCAGCTCGGCCGACGTAGCCGGTCCTAGGGCCTCGACGATGTGTACCCGCAGGTCCTCAGGCAGGCGCTCAAGCACGTCGGCCGCCATCTGGGCAGGCAATGCCCGCGTAAACTCAGTAGCCCGTTCCGGAGGCAGCTCGCAGACGACTTGGGCCACGTCTTCCGCGTGGACCTCTGACAGGGCTTCTTCGAGCTGGCCTGGCTCGGTCTCGAGAATGCGTTCGAGGTCGGGGGCGATCAACTTGGACAGACGCATGGCGGCGCCATTGTGCCCGATGCCCCCCCCTGCCCGGCAAGGGCAGGCCGGAGGTGACCTGCAAAATTCTATCATTCCATCCACGAGGTACTCCTGGAGACGATGGGGAGTGATTTCGGGATTTCGCCGACGCCGATTTGACGCCAAGATTCGACCTTCGCGCGAACGGGGGAGGATGATCGGCGAGCGCGCCGTGAGGTCCCCCACTCACCCACGCTGGAGGTGCGCGTGACTCACGACGACGAGCTCCACTTCGACACCTTAGCCATCCATGCCGCCCAGGCGCCCGACGCGGCCACGGGGGCGATCATGCCTCCCGTAGTGCTCTCGACGACCTTTGCGCAGCGCAGTCCTGGTCAGCCCGGCGCCTACGAATACAGCCGCTCGGGCAACCCGACGCGCAACACCCTGGAACGCTGCGTCGCCCAGCTCGAGGGGGGGCGCCATGGCCTCGCCTTCAGCTCCGGATGTGCCGCAACCAGCGCGGTCTTGCAGACCTTGTCGCCCGGTGACCACGTACTGGCATGCGACGATGTGTACGGGGGCACCTACCGCTTGATGGACCAGGTGTTCTCACCACTTGGAATCGGGGTCGACTGGGTGGATATGGCCGATCCGCGCGCGGTGGAGGGCGCCTTGCGGACCGAAACGAAGCTGCTGTGGGTCGAGACGCCGACCAATCCACTGCTCAAAGTTGTCGACATCAAGACCCTCGGCTGGATGGCGGGCAACCACGGGGCGCTGCTGGTCGTGGACAACACGTTCGCAACCCCCGCGCTGCAGAAGCCGCTGGAGATGGGTGCGCACGCGGTCGTGCATTCGACGACCAAGTACCTCAACGGTCACGCTGACGTGGTAGGGGGACTGATCGTGTCGGATCACGAGGAGCTCACCGAACGGCTGCGCTTCGTGCAGAACGCGGTGGGGGCGGTACCCTCGCCGTTTGACTGCTACCTGGTGCTGCGTGGGCTGAAGACCCTGCCCATCCGCATGGAGCGCCATTGCGCGAGCGCGCTAGCCATTGCGAAATTCCTGTCTGGCCACCCGGCCGTGGAAAAGGTCCACTACCCAGGCTTGGACAGCCATCCCCAGGCGGAGCTCGCGCAGCGGCAGATGCACGCCCCCGGGGGAATGGTATCGTTCGTGGTCCGCGGAGGAACCGATGGGGCGCGCACCCTACTCGAAGGACTGCGGCTGTTCGTTTGCGCTGAGAGCCTCGGAGGCGTCGAATCCCTGGCGGAGCACCCTGCCTCCATGACCCACGCCGCAATCCCGCTCGAGGTGCGCACGGAGCTCGGCATCGTAGACGGGCTGGTGCGGCTGTCGGTCGGTCTCGAAGCAGAAACCGACCTCCGCCGCGACCTTTCGGATGCCCTTTCGCGGGTCCCATAGAGGCGCCCGTACGAAGGACCCGCCCGTGGCGGCAGGGTTGGTGGATCCCCCCGCAACGCTTGCGGGGGCCTTGCGGGGCAGTTAAGCTGCGCCCATGCGGGGCTTTGCGCTACTTATCCTGTGCCTGGCGTCGGCGTGCACCAATGAAGACGTGGTCCCGGCCTTCGTCGCCATGGACTACCAGGTCCGATGCATTGGGAGCTGCAGCAAAGCGCGAGACGGTCGCATGCACCGTATCTCCAACGTCGACGGTGAAGACGGCTTGACCTTGACGTGCGACGTCCAAGTCGAGGAGGGCGAGCGCTTGTTGAGCTTTCGCTTGGCGTGCGCCGGCGGGGATTCGGCTTGCGGCGAAGAAGAGTACAGCTTGGAGATCTCCGAGATCTCGCTGGAGCAGGGCAACAAGATCACCAAACCGGGCTCCCGCTGCGAAGTGAAGGTCACGGAGCAAGATACCGAGTACCTGGGAGGCTGCACCGGCGGTGACCCCGACCCTGAGGATGGCGACCCATGCTCCATTCGACTCGACATCGACGGCAGCTTCGTGGAAGGCACCCTGCTGTGTGAGGAATTGCCCGCACGCCTCGCCCCGACCATGATCACCCGGTTTATCGTAGCGCCCGCCACATCAGACGACCCGGCGTCCTTTACACTAGAAGGCTGCGTCGGCCTGTAGCCAGATTGCGTGTGGCGCCTGCGTTAGGCGTGGTATAGTCGCGCGAGCATGGCTGCCGGCGTCACGACGCAGGAGCTGACCAGAGCGCCGGCCGCAAGCACGGTCGACCGTTGGAAGCTGCTCGCGATCATGGCCTGCCATGCGGTCGCGGGAGCGGTGGTCTTCCGCTACGGAACCGACTTGCAGGACGAGGGGCTGCTCTATGTCTGGGCTCGCCGCATCCTCGAGGGCGATCTTCCCTACACAGACTTCTACCTCGTTCAGCTGCCCGGCACCTTCTACGTACAAGCGGCCTTTATGAAGCTCTTCGGCTTCACGATGCTGGGCGGGCGGATCTTCAAGCAAGTGGAAGCCCTCCTGATGATCTGGCTGGTCTACGCGGTGGTCCGTTCCGCCACGCGCGACCTGACGGCAGCCAGGGTCGCCGCATTCGCGACCGCTGTGTTGTCATGTGCACTACACTTTCGGCTACCCTGGTACGGCCTTGAGGCCTGCATGGGGTTGCTCGCGGGCACGTGGGCCGTATGCGCGTGGGTAACCAGTGGGCGAGCAGGCTGGTTGGCACTCGCAGGTGTCTGCCTCGGCTTGAGCACGTTCATCAAGCAGAACCACGGCGTCCTCGGGATCATCGCATTGTCGGCATTCGTGGCCTGGCACGCCGCACGCCGGGCGGCGCCGGGACGCAAGGTCGGCCTTGCGCTGTTGAACACCGCGGTGCTTGGCGCCGGCGTCATTGGAACACTCGGGAGCTACTTCGCCTACTACGTTGCAGCCGGCGGCTCGTTGGAGAGGCTGTTGCTCAACTGCTACGTGTGGGCGTCCGAAGCCAAGGGCTTTCCGACCGCCCTGAGCACCGCTCTGGGGCCCTTTCACACCTACCTGCTGCTGCACAAGGGAGCGATCATCTATCCCCTTTCGGCACTTGTCTTTTGCGCAGGAGCTGCGCTTGCGGTCGCGCGCCGCGCGCCGCGGTGGCTGCGCGCGGTGGGCGGGGTTGCCGTCCTGGGTGTGGCTGCGCTGGGGCCCGACGTGGTCGTCCGGGTCCTCATGTTTCCCTTTTGCGGGTTGCTCGTGGTCGCGATCGGCGTGGCTGCCGTCGTCGAAGCCGCGCGGCAACCGGCGGATGGTCCCGCGGGCACGCGTGCGATGACAATCGCCTGTGTAGCCCTAGCGGCGCTCGCCAACCTGTACGCCGGCACGATCCCTGGCGGAGGTTGGGGTCGCCTGGTAGAGGCGCTCCCCGGCACCCTGCCAGCCTTTGGCGTGGGGGCCGCACTGTTGCGGGCACCCGGCCTCACACGCGCCCTGTGGGAACGGGAGGTCTGGATCCGCCCGCGCTACGCAGGCTTCGCACTTGGGGCCGCGACGATCGTCGTTTCGGCAGGCCTCCTGGTCAAAAACCAGGCCTTCCGGCCCACCCTCGACGTGGCCTTCGGGCGCATGACCGCAACGGGAGAAGCACCTGGCTGGCGCGGGCTACGGGGCGATCCGGATTTCATTCGCGACACCGATGCCGTGATCGAACGCCTCGCGAGCCTGCCACCGGAGACGCGCGCAAACGCCTACGTGTTCCCGCTCAACTGCGCCCTGTATCTGCTGGCTGACCTGCACAACCCCACGTCCTTCGACAGCCACCAGGTGGATTTCCTGGCGCCCTCCCAGTTTCCTCGATTGATGTCCGAGCTCGAGCAGTCTCGGCCGTCCGTAATCGTGCTGCATCGCCGCCCGAACGCCTCGGAGCTTGCGCCCGAGTACTTTTGGGTCCGGCCGGGCCTGTGGCCGATGGTCGACGAGTTCGTGTCCAAGAACTACCGCCTAGGCGAGCGCCTGGGGGTCTATGAGCTCTGGTTCCCGCGCGAGCCAGGAGGCCGGTCCTGAGCAGGCCCGGTACCGATGGCCCGGAGCCGGCGGTCACGCCACCGCTGTCTCTGGCGCTATGTATTCCCGTCTACAACGACTGGGAGTCGGCGATGCTGCTGTTGGAGCAGATCGCAGCGGTCGCCAAGCCGCTACAACATCGGTTCGAGGTGATGTTCGTCGACGACGGTTCCACCGACCTGATGCCACCCCCACTACCCGAGGTTCCCGACGGGCTCGCCCGGGTAGAGACCCTGCGGCTACGGCGCAACCTTGGTCACCAGCGGGCCATCGCAATCGCCATCACGTACCTGTACGCACACGCCGAACACGACGCCATCGTCGTCATGGACGGTGACGGAGAAGATGACCCGGCAGATATCCCTCGACTGTTGGCGCGCTTTATGGAAACCGGCAGGCAGGCTGTTGTATTCGCTCAACGCGCCAAACGCTCGGAGGGTCTTGCCTTCCGTATCGGGTACCTCGGCTTCAAGACCGTCCACTCCTTACTCGTGGGCCGTGGGGTCGAGGTGGGCAACTTCAGTGTCCTTCCCCGCTCCGCACTGGCACGACTCGTCGCAGCCTGGGAACTGTGGAACCACTACGCGGCTGCCGTCTATCATGCGCGCCTTCCGGTCGATATGGTCCCCACCGCCCGCGCACATCGGATCCGCGGCGAAAGCAAGATGAATATCGTCTCGCTTGTAACCCATGGCCTGAGCGCGATCTCGGTCTATCACGATACGGTAAGCGTCCGTACCTTGGCGTTCCTCTCACTGGCGGCACTAGCCGTTCTGACCGGGCTAACCTCGATCGTGATTGTGCGCTTCGCGACCGACCTGGCGATCCCCGGATGGGCCACAAGTACAGCGGGGATCCTACTCGTGACCATGATGAACCTGGCTCTGATGAGCATGTTCATGGTGCTGTTTGCGCTGCGAGGTCGCTCGGAATATGCGTTCTTGCCCTTGCGGGACTACAAACTGTTTGTGCTCGAGGTCTGTCCCCTGGTGCAGGCCCAAGGGGAGGGATAATGGAAGCGTTTAGCTATGTCGGCGATGAGCTGGAGCTGTTCCGCGAAGCGCACAACTGGAAGCGATACCTAAAACGTACCCTCGCTCCGCTCATCCGAGGCCATGTGCTCGAGGTTGGCGCGGGGCTAGGCGGCACCACGATCGCTCTGCACGACAGTGCATGCCAGAGTTGGACCTGCCTCGAACCCGACCCGGAAGCGCACACAGAGCTCACATCGGCGGTATCGGAGCTGCGCGACCGTGAAGGCCGGGCGCCCCGAACGGTCGTGGGGGATCTCGCATCGCTTGGGCCCGAAGCGCGGTACGATACGGTGCTCTACGTCGACGTTCTCGAGCACATCGAAGACGACCGCGGCGAACTCGCGCGCGCGGCCCAGCACCTACTGCCCGGCGGCCACGTGATCGTGATGTCACCCGCACACCCTTGGTTGTATTCCGAGTTCGACCGCGCCATCGGCCACTACCGCCGCTATACACTCTCGTCTCTCGTAGCCTGCTCACCCCCCTCCGTACAGGTAGTGTGCCGCCGCTACCTCGACAGCATCGGAGTCGTTGCTTCACTCGGCAACCGCCTTCTACTACGCCGCTCCATGCCCGAAGCACGCCACATCGAGATGTGGGATCGGCTCATGATCCCCGTCTCCCGCGTTACGGATCCGCTATTGGGCTACCGCCTCGGAAAGAGCGTGCTCGTCGCCTGGCAAGCGTGACTGACCATTCATGCTAGTCCGTGCGAACCGTGTGCTCGTTTCCGTCGAAACGCAGGAACGAGCGCTTCTCTTCCACGATCGTATCGACCTCGACGGGCCTGCGCCAGATACGCTCCAACGATCTCATAACAGCTTCGGCGTAGTCGCGACGCAGGTCAACGCCCTGGTGATCATGGCGCAGTAGCAGCTCGGCACGGTTGTGGTGATTGGCGTCGACCACGTTCACGATCGGATTACCCGCGTTGGTCAGCTGGAAGAGTAGCTTCTTCTTTACTTCCTCGAACTGCCGTGACTCGACCTCCCAGCGGTCGTTCTTGACGTTGAATCCGAAGGAGTACAGCTTCTGGTCGATGACGAACTCTGGCGTAAGGAACTCGTCGATGAAAGTCACGTCGGTATAGTGCCTGCGAACCTCGAAAATCTTGTCTCGGCCCAAGCCGAGGCGCCGGTCCCAGGTCTGGCGAAGGGCAAGGTCGTCACAATCGTCCCACTCCTTGCCGAACTGCCCCTTGTTCCAGCGGTCCTCGACGTGACGGAAGAGCTCGACACCTAGCTTGTAGGGATTGAGCTGCCCGGGAGCCGTCGCCAACACACCGGCACAACGGTCAGCGTACTCGATGATCTCGTCACCACTCGCGGCATGCTCGGTCAGAATCTTCGAGTGCCAGTAGGTGGCCCAGCCCTCGTTCATGATCTTCGTCTGGGCCTGGGGCGCGAAGTAGTAAGCTTCGCGCCTGATCACCGCTAGCACGTCCCGTTCCCATGGTTCCAGCGGAGCCTGCTCGAGCAAGAAGCCCATCACGTCCCGATCGGGCTCTTCCGGAACGCTCTTGGCGCGTTCGGCCTCTGCTTCAACCCTTTTTCGCTGCGCTTCGAGAAACTCGTCCGGGTTGATGTAGGACTCCATGTAGTCCCGATCGACGCGCAGGCGGGGCAACTCCTCGCCGGGCTTGTCATAAACCTCAGACGAGGGTTCCTCGGGCGGCGCTGGACGGGTAAACGGCCGGTGGGGGTCGATCAGGTTCTCGAGGCTCAAACAATCGTCGATGAAGGTTTCGATCTTCTCGATCCCGACGCGATTGATCCAACGCCGAATCACCGCCCCGTGATTGGCCATGGCGTCGATCCATTTGCGGATCGGCTCGCCAGTGTCCGGCAGGCGCCCCTGGTTGGTTGCGCCAAACGCGAAGTTGTTCTTGAAGAAGTCGACGTGCCCAAACACATGGGCCATGACTAGCTTCTGGTCGGTCAAGCTGTTTCCCTCCAGCAGGTACGCCACCGCTGGATTGTTGTTGATAACCATCTCGTAGATAGTCGACAGGCCGTACTCACTGCTCTTGCTCAGCTGCTCATACTGCATCCCGAAGCGCCAGTGCGGGTACCGGCTGGGAAACCCTCCGTACGCAGCGACCTCGTTGATGTGGTCATAGGAGAGCACCTCAAAGAGGGTGGGAAAGAAGTCCAGACCGTAGCTGCGGGCATAGCCCTCGATGCGCTTCTGCTCGTCGCGAAGATAGCTGGGCAGAGACGTGTTGAGCGCGTACTGGGGCATCTACTTCCCCTTTCCCAGGAAATCCTTGATGGAGTCGACGATACCGTCGCGGTCGCGGATCTCACTCGTCAGTACCCGATCATCGTCGGTGAGGTGCTCCTCCAGGTCCTTGATGAACTGACCGGAGCCATAGGGGCTCTCCACCTGGCCGTAACAAAATACGTTCGCTGCAGGCAGCAGGCGGTTCTTGAGCAACTGAATGCACAGGAGCGTGTCATCAACGCTCCAGTTGTCGCCGTCGGAAAAGTGAAACAGGTAGATGTTCCAGTCGTCCGGTGGGTAGTGCTGTTCGATGATCTCGGCGGCAACCTTGTACGCAGACGAGATCATCGTACCGCCGGACTCGCGCGTACGGAAGAACGTCTCCCTGTCGACCTCACGCGCGACAGCATCGTGGATAATGAACCGTGCTTCGAGACCCTGGTACTGGTGCTTGAGCCAGGTGTCGATCCAGAAGGACTCGATCCGGACGATCTCCTTCTGCTCATCTCCCATAGAGCCGGATACGTCCATCATGTAGATGATCACTGCGTTGGCGACTGGCTCGTGGTCCGTTCGCCAGGATCGAAACCGCATATCGTCGCGGACCGGGATCACCACGGGCTGCTTGGTATTGTAGCTGCCCGAAGCGATCTGACGCTTGAGTGCCTCCCGGTAGGTGCGGCGAAAATGGCGCAGCGAGTTCGGGCCCACGCGGCGGATGCCCACGTAGCGGTCCTTTTGGCTCGTGATCCGATCCTTGCCCTTATCCTCTATGTTGGGTAGCTCGAGCTCTTCACCGAGGATTTCGGCCAGCTCCTGGAGGTTGACGTCAACCTCCAGGATGTGCTGACCTTCGCCGCTTCCTGCCTGGCCACTGCCGGGACCTTCCTGTCCCGGTTGTGAAAGCCCATCGCCCGGCTCGCCGTCACCTTGGGCGACCCCACCGCCCTGCTTGTCGGCGAAGCGGAAGCGCGGAACGTCGATTTGAGGAATGGGGATCGAGACGGTCTCCTTCCCCTGACGGCCTAGTAGCTCACCCTTGGAGATGAAGCGGCGCAGGTTTTGGCGGATTTTTCCGCGAACGATCTGCTTGAAGCGAGAGTGGTCCTGGTCAACGCGTAGAGACATGTACCTACTCTTTGACGTCCCCGCGGGCGAAGATACTCGCAACGAACGACAGAACGTCGTTGGCGGAAGCCTCGTTGTATCCGTAGTACTTGATGAGCCGGCTCTTGATCACGTCAATCTTGTCTTGCGTTTCCTTGTCGATCACGTTCGAGACGAAACTGCTCAGCTTGATCGAGTCCTTCTGGTCTTCGAATAGCTTCATCTCGAGGGCGCGCCGCAACCTATCGTTCGTGTCGTAGCTGAACTTCTTGCCCTCAATGGCGAGAGCGCCGATGTAGTTCATGATCTCCCGACGGAAATCGTCCTTGCGGTTCTCCGCGATGTCGATCTTTTCCTCGATCGAACGCATCAACCGCTCATCCGGCGCTTCGTCGCGGCCAGTGTACTTGTTCTTGACCTTTTCCTTGAGCGTATAGGCGCGGACGTTGTCGATGTAGTTCGCACAAAGGCGAGCTATGGCACCCTCGTCCGCGCTAATGGCCCGCTGGACCTCGTTCTTCACAATCTCCTCGTACTCGCCCTTCACGACGCCAATGAGTTCGCTGTACTTCTTTCGCTGCTCCTCATCGCTGAAGAGCGAGTGGTGCTTCAGGCCCTTCTCGAGCTCGTTGAGAACCATGAAGGGGTTGATGTACCCCTCGACCCCATCCCGGACGAGGCTATTGCTGATCTTGTCTTGAACGTATCGGGGCGATACGCCGTCGAGTCCCTCCCGCATGGTCTCCTTGCGGAGCTCCTTCACGTTGTCCTGGGTGAAACCAGGAAGCATGCGCCCGTCATACAGCTTCATCTTCTGCAGCATCGAAATCTGATGCTTCTTCGGCTCTTCCAAGCGTGTCATGACAGCCCACATGCTTGCGACCTCGAGCGTGTGTGGTGCGATGTGCTTGCCAGACAGGCGTGCCTGGGAGAAGTCCTTTTCATAGATCTTGATCTCCTCGGACACCTTCGTGATGTACGGAATGTCGATCTTGATCGTGCGGTCGCGCAGCGCTTCCATGAACTCGTTGTTCAAGAGCTTCTTGTACTCGGCCTCGTTCGTATGCCCGATGATGACCTCGTCGATATCGGTCTGAGCAAACTTCTTCGGCTTGATCTTGTGCTCCTGCGTCGCGCCCAAGAGGTCATACAGGAACGCGACGTCGAGCTTTAGTATCTCCACGAACTCGACCACACCGCGGTTGGCGATGTTGAGCTCGCCATCAAAGTTGAAGGCGCGAGGATCAGAGTCCGATCCGAATTCCGCGATCTTCCGGTAGTTGATGTCACCGGTCAGCTCGGTCGCGTCCTGGTTCTTCTCATCTTTGGGCTGGAAGGTACCGATCCCCACGCGGTCCTTCTCACTCAACAAAAGGCGCTTGACGCGAATGTGATTGTTCACGACCTTGCCCCAGTCACCCTTGTAGCGATCCATCAAACGCTGGAAGATGAAGCGACAGGCAGGGTCCAGGTCGCCCGCGATGTTGACGCGGTGATAGTCGTTCCCGAGCGCTAGATCCTTGACCACGTGGTCACGCCACTCCTCAGGTATGAGGCGCATCGGCTCTTCGTGCATCGGACAGGCCACCTCTCCGGAGTCATCCGCATCGGCAACGCAGCCAGTGCCCTTCAGGTTCGTCCACCGGAAGGTGTAGAGGGCGCCTGCACTGGTGCGTGAATATCGCTCGAGACCTTTCTTGAGCAAGCGCGCCATCGTGCTCTTCGAGGAGCCTACCGGGCCGTGCAACAGAATGATGCGCTTCTCGGGCCCATAGTTCTGTGCAGCCGCCTGGAGCACGTGGACCAGACGCATCAGGGGGATGTCCAGGCCGTGGATCGCGTCCTTCCCCCCATCCATCGGATCGCTGAAGAACGGGTACCGAACCAAGCGCTTCTTGTTGTCTATGTACTCCTCTTCACCGTAGCTGATGACCATGTCGTAGAGACGCTGGAAGGCATTCCGGGTGACCTCAGGGCGTTGCCTGATGATGCCCAGGTACTCTTCGAACGAGCCTTCCCAGTGAAGGTCCTCAAACTCTTGGTAGTTCTGCAGCGCGGCGATCTTCGACACCAACGTGCCGGTCATCTCAGTCATGATCCAATCCTCTTCTGGCCTGCCTGTAGTAGCTCCGTCCAGTTTCCAGCTGCTCTAGATTCTCCGCAAGCGTACCACTCTGTCACGATGCCGGCACGTGAGATGTCTTGGAGGCGGCGCTGCCCCATTGTCCTACATCGCATCCTGTTCTGCGAATCCAGTGGCCCGAGGCGACAGCGGCTGGTAGCCTGAATTTAGCGTGCGGAAAGTATTCGTTCTCGACACTAACGTCCTGCTGCACGATCCGCGGGCGATCTTCAAGTTTGATGAGCACGAGGTTGTCATCCCGATTCACGTGATCGAGGAGGTCGACCACTTCAAGCGCGACATGAACGAGCTCGGGCGCAACGCTCGGATGGTGGCGCGCTATCTCGATCGACTGCGCGAAAAAGCGGAGGACACGCTGCAGCGGGGCGTGGACCTCGATTCAGGCGGTCGGCTGCGGGTGGCAGTTCCACAGGACAACCTGCGCGGATCGAACGGCAGCAGTACCGACAACAAGATACTGCGGGTGGCGCTGGCCACGCGAGACGAAGACCCGGACGCACCGACCGTCTTCGTCACGATGGATTCGAACCTGCGAATCCGTGCGGACGCGCACGGCCTACGCGCGGAAAACTACGAGGGCGGGCGCATCCCCGAGGATCAGCTGTACACGGGGCTTGTACGCGTGACCACTACCGGTGCCTTCGTGGATCAGCTGGGCAAGGGGCACGAAATCCCAATAGACGCCCTGGACACCGGAACGAGGGACCACCCCAACGCTTGCATACTGCTGGCCGATGAAGCGAACGACAAGCATACGGCGCTCGGTCGCGTCGATCCACGTCAACAGGTGGTCCGACCGCTTAGGACTCCCCGTAAGGGGGCATGGGGGGTGCGGCCACGCAACGTGGAACAGAGCTTCGCATTGGATCTATTGCTAGACGACGACCTGCAGCTCGTGACACTCGTGGGCCGCGCAGGAACCGGCAAGACCCTACTGGCCGTCGCCGCCGGGCTTCAGCGTGTTGTCGGTGAAGGCGCCTTTGCGCGCCTGCTTGTGTCGCGGCCGATCTTTCCGCTCGGACGTGATATTGGCTACCTTCCAGGGACCCTCGAAGAGAAGCTCAATCCCTGGATGCAGCCGGTCTTCGACAACCTGGAATACATCTTCACAACCGGTGGCCGACTTGACGCCGGACGTAGCTACGCGGAACTGCTCGCTTCTGGCACGATCCAGATCGAGCCCCTCACGTACATCCGGGGACGCACATTGCCCCACCAGTTTCTCATCGTGGATGAGGCCCAAAACCTGACGCCGCACGAGGTCAAGACGATTGTGACCCGCTGCGGACAAAACACCAAGATCGTCCTAACGGGCGACCCCGAGCAAATCGACAACCCCTATGTAGACGCCGCCAGCAATGGACTCACCACCGTGGCGGAACGGTTCAAACATGAGGGTATCGGGGCACACATCACGCTGAGCCGCGGAGAACGCAGCGAGCTCGCGGAGCGGGCCAGCGAACTGCTATAACGGTGCGATGAGCCCGCTCGACGGGCGGCGACAGCCCCTGGGTGTACGCCGTCCACAACCCGATCACCTGCGTCTCGCCAAACCCCTAGACGGCGCGGGACGCGAGCTTCTCCGCGAAATCGAGGCGGTTGAGGCGGAACTGAAAAGCGTTCACCAGCGGGCTAGGATGCTGCCCGCGATGACAGCCCGCCACGGTGCCGGTGAGCGCGAGCGCCTGGTGGCGGAACTGAAGCGCGGGCGCAGTCCGCGGCCACAGTGGCGGAAAACTCCACATACGCCGACGACCCAGGAGCTGAGGGTCGTCGACCGGTTGCGCCGGCGTGTCGCCGAGCTCCCCATCGGACCGCTCTACGGCGACAAACTCAACGAACTCGAGCTGGAACTGTGCATGCTCGAAGCCCTTGGCCGCGAGCGCGTGGTGAGGCCCCTGTCCGCCCGACGCTTCGGAACGGGCGATCGGCCGGCCCCGTCCTGGGCGGGCGGCACGCTTGGAGCGTGTGCGGCGCGCGTACTTTCCGAGCTGCCACCGGACCCGGAGAACAAGACGATACCGGCGCGGGCGTTTCGCGCCTCCCGCTGCCTGAGTGGCATGATGGTGGCACTCGCGCGAAGTGCGAACCTGGAGGTGCAGGTCGTGGTCGACCCTCGACTGGTCGCCGGAGCTGCAACGGGAGAGCACACGGTCTACATCGCCGACCGCATGTTCGGCGCCCGTGAGGCGCGCCGCCTCGCCGTGCACGAGGTACTCGGACACCTGCTAGCCGCCGCGAACGGCCGGCGTCAACTCGTCCGCCTGTTGGAGTGGGGCACAGTCGACGCGTTCGCTGACCAGGAGGGTGTGGCGCTATGCCTGGAGGCCGCTGCAGGCCTGATGGACAATCACCGTCTGCGCACGCTGGCAGGGCGCGTATGCGCCACGGACCTCATGCACGGTGGGGCCACGTTCGGCGATACGGCGCTCCACCTCGTCCGCGCGGAGGAGTTCGCTCCTGAGGATGCGATCGCCCTTTCGGAGCGCGCCTACCGCGGCGGGGGCGTCGCCCGCGACGTCAGCTATCTGGAGGGATATTTGCGGGTCCGCCAGGCGATTGCCCGCGGGCAAACCGATCTGGACGAACTCAGGGCCGGCCGGCTCTCAGTCGCGGCGATCTCGCACGTGCGGGCGCTAGGCGACATCGGCTTGTTCGTCGAGCCACATCACTGCCCGAACTTGGCACGCAGCTTCTTCTCCACAAGCTCGGGCACGATGCCTGACAGGTTTCCCCCCAGCGACGCCGCTTCCTTGACCAGACTCGAGCTCACGTAGAAGAAATCGTTCGCCATCAGGAAGACGGTCTCTACCCCCTCATCCAAGTGGCGGTTCATGTTGGCCATCTGCAGTTCGTGCTCAAAATCGCCAACCGCCCGCAAGCCCCGCAGAACGACTCGCACGCCCTTCTTGCGCGCGTAGTCAACCAGCAATCCCTGGTCAAAACGGTCGATCTCAACACGTGGATCACCCCCCACCGCGTCTTCGAGCATCTCGATGCGCTCGGCAACGCTGAATAGCGGCGATTTCTTGGTGTTGGTCAGAACAGCGACGATGATCCGATCGAAGGCGACCAGGCCGCTGTTGATGATGCTCACGTGGCCGTTCGTAATCGGATCGAACGAGCCGGCATAAATTGCTCCAGACATGTTTCCCTCGCGCCGGCGCGCTCCGCCCACAACGCGCCCAGGACCCTATGCGATCGCCGTCAGCAGAGCAATGGCAGTGTCCCCGTACCGATAGCTGCGGGCAACCGTCCACCCCGGCAGTTCGGGAAGGGGCTTGCCCTCGCGGTGTTCCACCACCAGGACTGCATCGGGCGCGACACTGCCTGCAAGCCCCCCGATCAACTTGGGGAGTCGGGTCAGATCGGCGTAGGGCGGATCGGCGAACAGGAGCGAAAAGGGTTGCGCGCCCGCCACCGCCTGGATTCGGCCCACGAGGGACGCCTGAGCATTCCACAGGTCGGCGCGGACGATCCGTACCTCAGAGGCAACTCCCAGAGCGGCGACGTTGTGCTCAAGCGCGCGCACATCGCGATCGACCGCCACCAGCACCTGGGCGCCACGAGAGAGCAGCTCGAGGCCCACAGCACCACTGCCAGCGAATAGATCAAGAACGCGAGCACCGCCGATTAGTGAACGGGCCGCGAGCACAGATGCAACCGCTTCGCGCACGCGATCGGTGGTCGGGCGCGTTCCCGATCGGGGCCTGCCGGGCAGTTTGCGTCCGCCGAATCTGCCCGCGATGATCCGCATCACCCTGGGCGCCGGTGGGGGCGTCGAATCAAAACCTGAGGGTTGCGGCCAAGCCAGCACGCTGCTGGCCTAGGATAGGTCGGACCGACAGTGCAAGCGAGGGCGTCCGCTGGGCAATGTCCGTGCCGCCCGTCATGGAGCCGTCGATGATCAACAGTGTGATACCCGTCGCGACCCCGACGCCAGCCACCCCGATGAAGACATACTGCAGCAACTCGAACGTGTCCCCGCGCGAGCACAGGTTCGCAACCTCGGCTGGCTGGCCAGGCTGAACGCCGTCCACAACGACATTGCTCTTGGCAGCCACACATAGATCGGGATGCGCTTCTTCGGGATTGCGCTTCCCTGCTTGAGCCAGCGCATTGCTGTAGCCGGAATACGCCTCGTCCTTTTCGATGCCGTCTATAATCAGCCACGACACCACCGTACCCGCAAGGCCGACCACCCCAACCCCAAACGCAGTGCCCGTCAGCCAGGGAGGAATGCCCTCTGACATCTGCCGGTATCCGCTGGAGGGGCTCTCCTCCTGAGAGTCCTCGGTTTCGCCCGACGATCCGAGATTGGCTGTGATGGTTGCGCCTTCGCCAGGCTGCAACGTGATGTTCTCCGCGAACGATTCGTAGCCGACCGCCGTCACCTCGAGACGGTGTTCGCCCGCCTCGACGTCCTCCAGCGTGAACGAATCATCCTGCACCTGACCGATCAGCTCGCCGTCCAGGTAGACTTCGGCACCCGCAACGTTGGTCTCGATCGTCAACGTCGGCACGTTGGTCCGCGGCGCCAACTGGGCAACCAGCTTGGCAGCCACCGGCCGCAACATGCTCTCGTCCTGCAGCGACTGGGCAAACGTCATCCTACCGTCCTGTTCGATCGCCCCGGACGTGGCATCGAACAGGTTGAGGCGAGCGACGTACTGGTAATCGTCGCGGGCACTGCTGCGCCGCACGGTACCGTAAATGATCATGTCCACACCGAGCGCTTTGGCGATATCCGCCAGGCAGTGTGCATCGACCTCCTCGCAACCGTGGGCGAGGCTCATCTGGGCGAGGGTGACGGATTGCTCGCGCACGTTCCAACCGGGAACCTCGTTGGCCTCGTCGCGCAGGGCACGACTCAAACCAAACGCAGCGTCATCGTCCCCCTCAACAGACCGCAGTCCGAGGACGATCACGCTGCTGTCCGCCGCAACGACGTTCGCGCTCCCGAGCAACAACCCCCAAGCCAAGCAAGAACACCAAAACCGCATCAGGCCTCCTAAGGACTGAAATACTACAGTGCCTGCTGATTGTCCATTGGTCCGTAACCCCAGCTAGACCCTGCGCCAATTGGCGCTCATGTCTACTTCTTGGCGGGCCGCGTACTGACCCTGCAGGCGAATGAGCTCACCGTAGCTCGAAGGCAGGCGGTCAGCCAATGCCAGCAGCACCTTCCCTGTGGCTTCCGCGTCGGAAGCGGCTCGGTGAGCGTTGTCGAGGGCAATCCCCAGCCTCGCACACACATCGCCGAGCTTCTTGCTGCGCTCCTCCTTGTGAAGCTCGCGGACCCAAACCAGGGGATCGATCCACACCACGTCGGAATCGAACGCAGGGCACGAAGACCCCTCAGCGATCCCTAACCGCACCTGTTCAGCCCGCAAAAAGGCCTGGTCGAACGGGGCGTTGTAGGCGACCGGGACATGGTCCATAATCACCGGCTCGAAGCGCGCCATCACCTCGGATAGCGGGGGTGCCGAGGCGAGCTCGTCGGGGTCAATGTTGGTGAGTTCGAGCACCTCCTCTGTGACCGGTCGACCGGGGTTGACCAACCAGTTCTCCAATGCGCTCAACCGTCCCGCTTCGAAGCAGGCAACACCCACCTCAATGATGCGATCGGTCTCCGGTGTGAGGCCGGTGGTCTCAAAGTCGATCACAGCGAGCTTCGCCGCCGCCCAGGGCTCCGAAGCATCCAAGACCTTCGCCAGCCCTTCAACGTGAGTAACTGCACGCGCAAGCCTTTCGGCGATGCCTGGATAGTGCCTGCCCGTAGGGAAGCACCCGCACACATCGAGCGCGCCTCGCATCGCGATAGATGATCATTTACCGGGCCAGAATACAAGTGAAACCGATGCCCAAAGGCGGTCCTACAGGCGCCAGCGAAGCGCATGGGTCGCGCTCTTGCCACACCCCTCTGAGGTCCCGTGGCGGCTAGCGGATACCGAGGTCGGCTGGCACCGTCGCCTACCGGCCGCCTGCATCTGGGGATCGCCAGAACCTTTCTGGTCGCATGGCTGCGCGCGCGTGGCGCTGGTGGAACACTCGTGCTCCGTGTGGAGGACCTGGACCCACCGCGTGTGATCGCGGGCGCAGAAGCGAGCATCCGGCAGGATCTCGAGTGGCTGGGGATGGACTGGGACGAGGGGCCGGAATTTGGGGGGCCCCACGGGCCCTATCACCAATCCCAGCGGACGGAACACTACCGTCGGGCACTTCAGCGGCTGCGCCAGGATGGCCACCTGTTCGACTGCAGCTGCAGCCGCCGGGAGGTCGCCGCCGCTTCCAACGCTCCCCACGGGGAGCTGGGTCCGCGCTATCCCGGAACCTGCCGCTCGGGCGTGCAACGCCCCGGGCAACCCATCAGCATTCGGTTCCGCATGTCACCCCCAGCGCCGGTGTTTGAGGATGGGCTGCACGGAACCATCACCGCTGACGTCTGCGATGACTTCATCGTCCGGCGGAGCGACGGTCTGTTTGCCTACCAGCTCGCAGTAGTCGCCGACGACGCTGAGATGGGCATCACGGAAGTGGTCCGAGGGGATGACCTGTTGTCATCCACCCCGCGCCAGCTCGCCCTCTTCGACGCGTTGGGCGCGGCCCCACCTCGGTTCTTCCACATCCCGCTCGTGCTTGGCCCCGACGGAAAGCGCCTTGCCAAGCGCCACGGCGCGATCGCGATCGGAGCCTACCGGGAGCGAGGCGTGGCGCCGGAGCAGATCGTCGGGGCGCTCGCCGCAACCCTTGGCATCATCCCCCCCGGCGAGGGGGCAACGCCCCGCGAACTGCTCACGGCATTCGATGCCAGCACGCTTGAGATTCACCCGGTCCGGGTCTCACCCGACTGGATTCCCTAAAACCTACCTGTGACCGACATGAAAGCCATCTTGTCGTTGGTTTCGCGCAGGCGCCCCGAGAGAATCTTGATGAAGTTCCAGAGAATCTCATAGGCGAGTTCTTTGTGTAGGAAGAGCAAGTCCTCGAACGCCTCGCGGGTAATGGTCAGCAGTCTGCAGGACTCGTGTACGTGGGCGTCAGCCGAGCGCGGCACGTCATCGATCAGCGACATTTCACCAAACGCCTCGCCAGGACCCAACACCGCAAGCGCCTCCTCGCCCATACCTGGAAGCTGCCTTGAGATGCGTATCTTGCCCTCGAGAATCAGGTACAGCTGGTCGCCAAGGTCGCCTTCGCGAAACACGAGCGCACCCCGCTTGTGCGCGACCTCACCGGATATGGCAGCGATCTTGTCGAGACTGTCGCTGGACAGGCCCTTGAACAAGTGGATCGTCGCGAGCGCTTCGAGAACTGCAGCCCCGGCGCCCGCACCCCCACCCGAAGGTTCAGGCGCGACTTCACTCATGGACGGGAGTGTAGTCTAGGAAGGAACCGACGGCACCTTTCGTGTGAGGGTGGGAACGCTCGACCCCGCTCCGTTCTTCTACATGCCCGCCAGCCAGCGTTCCGCTTCAATCGCCGCCATGCAGCCGGTGCCTGCGGCCGTGACCGCCTGCCTATAGACGTGATCCTGGACGTCTCCGGCAGCAAAGACGCCCTCTATGCTGGTACGCGTCGAGCCGGGCTGAGTCACGATGTAGCCGTTCCCATCCAACTCGAGCTGACCCTTGAAGATGTCGGTATTGGGCTGGTGACCAATGGCAATAAACAAACCCTCGACAGCAAGATCCTGGCGCTTCCCGGTCTTGCGGTTCTCAACCTCAACGGCGGTCACCTTGCCTGCAGACACGTCTTTCACATCGGTGACGACCGAGTCCCAGACGAAATCGATCTTGGGATTATCGAGCGCACGCTGAGCCATGATCTTCGAAGCGCGCAACGCGTCGCGACGGTGTATGACGGTTACCCGGCTACATAGACCGGCCAGGTAGTTCGCCTCTTCCATCGCTGTATCTCCGCCTCCAACAACAGCCACATGTTGGTCACGGAAAAAGTAGCCGTCACAAGTTGCACACGCGCTGACGCCACGGTTTTGGAGCGCTTCCTCGTTTGGGAGACCGAGCCAACGGGCGCTCGCCCCGGTGGCGATGATCAAGCTCTCTGCGGTCAGCTCTTGCTCCTCGCTCGTCCAGAGTTTGAACGGGCGCGACGATAGATCGACCTTCTCGACGTCTGAGGAAATGATCTCGGTTCCGAAGCGCTGGGACTGGCGCTTGAAAAGGTCCATCAGCTCCGGACCTTTGATTCCATCTGGGAAGCCCGGATAGTTCTCCACGTCGGTCGTGATCATCAGCTGACCCCCGGCCACGCCACCCCGAACCAACCCCTCCACCATCACCGGCTGGAGATTGGCGCGAGCCGCGTACACGGCCGCTGTATGGCCCGCAGGACCGGATCCAACGATTGCTACCTTATACATACTTTCACCTTGAATATCATATGGTTATATAGTTTCGAACCTAACCGAGCAGAGCCTCCGGAAGCCGCCTCGAGCGCCATCTTGGCAGAGTCGCCCCAGGTCCGCGATTGTCCTTGATTGGAGATTTTTCGGGCCATGGGTTGCGTTCTTCGCAGATGTGCGCAATGCCTCGGATTGGGGGTGGTTGACTTACCTGGGATTACCGCTCAGAGTCTGGATGGTCAGTGTACGTGTCCTGCGCATAGCCGAATAAACAGGTCCCCGCCTTGGGAGAGGTAGATGCAAATCTGTAGCAAGGGGGCGGGGCCGAAAGTGGTGGAAGGTGAAGCCCGTGGTTCCTTCAGAGTTTCTACAGATTGCCGAAGGCCTAAACCATTTGGACCCAATCCGGACCTATCCGGCACGGGCAGCCAAGCTGGTGGCTGACCTTGCCAATGCGACCTCCTACCGGGTGGAGCTGGAGCAGGGTGAGCGCGCCTGCATGGATAGCACGCCCCCGCCGCCATCGGACGGAAAAGCGGTGTCGCTGCCCTTGCGGCATGGTCGTCAAGTCCTGGGGACAATCCATCTGTTCCTCCCGGACAATATCAAACTGGAAGGCCAGGACCTGCGGCTCGCCCGCTGGGGCGCGCGGGCCCTCGCGCGTGGGCTCAGCTACACGAGTCGCATGAACCGGCCGACCGGCGACGTGCGACGCAAGGCCCAGGAAATCCAGAATCGCCTGGAGCGGACGCCGCTGACCAAACGCGAAAAAGAGGTCGTGGCGCTGCTGGTTGGAGGCGCGACGACGCGAGGAATCGCCGAGCAAACCCGCTTGACCGTCGCCACCGTCCACACGTATTTGAAGCGCATCTACTCCAAGCTTGGCGTGCATTCGCGGGTCGAGTTGGTGGCCCGCATGGTCGGCACGGTCGGCAGCACGCCCGCCCCGGAGGCTGAGGACAACGTGGAAGTAGATTCCATTCCGGAAAATCCGCTTCCGAGTGATCTCGGCGAAGCCTTCAACTAGCGAAAGCACTGCGGTATCCACCGGTTGTGAGCACTCCGGCGGAGTGAGCGATCTGCTGCCAGCGGGCTGACACGGGGACCTGCGCATTGCGACAGGGGGTGTTCTCCACGTCCCTGCCACCCAAGAGCGGCCGAGAAGAACGCCAGCAACCCGCCGCCGCAACGGGCGATAGTCAATGCATGCGGCGGATGGGATTTTCGCGTATGTTCGCCCGACACTAGAGGACGGCACATGGCAGAAGGATTGAATCGAGTCACCCTCATCGGGAACCTGGGCCAGGACCCCGAGCTTCGGTACACACAAGGCGGCCAGCCCATCTTGAACATGCGGCTGGCTACCACGGAATCCTTCGTGAACCGAGATCGGGAACGACAGGAGCGAACGGAGTGGCACACCGTCGTGCTCTGGGGCAAGCGGGGTGAAGCGCTGAGCCGGTTCCTTTCGAAGGGCTCGAAAATCTGTGTCGAAGGTCGCCTACAGACCCGGAGCTGGGAGGGCAAGGACGGCGGCAAACGGTACGCGACCGAGGTCGTGGCGACCAACGTACTGCTCCTCGGTGGACGCGGAGGCGGCGGCGGAGGGCACGACGACGGGCCGCCCCCCCCATCAGACGATGAC
>JAPPOR010000538.1 GCA_028817905.1 Myxococcales bacterium | reverse complement strand
TTCCCTCCTTCACCGAAACCCCTGCGAAGCCGATCACTTGCACGATCATCACGTGATTTGGTGATGGATGCGAGCTAGCGACTCGGCTCACACACCCAAGTCGCGAGGCCGCCATCGCAGTCCGCCAGGGCTTCATGCCTCGTTGGACCGGGGTGGAGCCCCGCTAAAACCCTTCATCAGGAATGGTCATGAAGGCGTCGTCTCCGATCGTAATCATGTCGGCGAGGGTGGTAACGCGCGGCAGTTCGGTGGCGAACCAGTACTGAGCGGCCTTTAGTTTGCCCTCGTAGAAGAGCTTATCGGTCGCGGCGCCCGTCTGCAGCCCTTCTGCAGCAGCCGTGGCCATCAGGAGCCACTGCCATGCGAGCACCGCGGTCGCCACCATGTCGAGATAGTCCACGCTATGCTGTAGGCCCCTGGTTGGGTCTTCGAGCGCGCGCGCGCCTAGCGTGGCTGTCACATCTGCGATGCGTCTGTTCGCGGCCATCAGGGCGTTACCCCAGCCGGCCGGCACGCCAGCCTCGGCAGCGAGCTTGCTCGATTGCTCAAACTCCTGGCTCAGCGCGACGAGGCTCGCTCCCCCCGTCCCCAGTACCTTGCGCCCGAGTAGATCGAGGCTCTGGATGCCCGTCGTGCCCTCGTGAATGCTGTTGAGTTTCTGGTCGCGGAGCAGCGCCTCGGGCAGATACTCGCTCGTGTAGCCGTAACCCCCGAGAACCTGTACCGCCAGCACGTTGCTCTCGAACCCCTTCTCAGCTGGAAACGTCTTTGCAATCGGTGTCAGCAGTTCGACCAGCGTGGCTGCATGAAGCGTGTCTTCACCCTCGGGGCCGTGCTCCGCCCTATCCAGTAGGTGTGCGGACGTCAGCAGCAGGGACAGTGCGCCCTCGCAGATGGCCTTCTGGCGCAGTAGCATGCGGCGCACATCCGGGTGTTCTATGATGTTCGCCGGCGGATCGGTGGCCCGTTGGTCGAAGCGGCGCCCCTGGGGCCGGGTTTTCGCGTAGGCTAGCGCTTCTTCGTACGCAACCATCGCGGTTGCCATGGCGCTTGCGCCGACTCCCAAACGGGCTTCGTTCATCATCTGGAACATGTAGCGAAGGCCGCGGTGCGGCTCTCCCACCAAATACCCGCGGCACCGGCCCTCCTCGCCAAAGTTGAGTGCGATCGAGGGGATCGCCCTCCACCCGAGCTTATGAAAGGCTCCGGCGGTGTCGACATCGTTGTCGAGCAGTTCCTCGCCTTCTGGTCGCAGCCGTGGGACTACGAACAGGGAGATACCCTTGGTTCCCAGGGGTGCGCCGTCAATGCGTGCGAGGACCAGGTGCACAATGTTTTCGCTGAAACTGTTGTCGCCCCCCGAGATAAAGACCTTGGACCCCTGGATCAGGTAGTGACCCTCTTCAGTTGGGGTCGCCCTGGTCTGGATGTCGGCCAGCCCGCTGCCGGCTTGCGGTTCGGTGAGCGCCATCGTTCCCGTCCACTCGCCGGCATACATGCGGCGCATGTACGTCTCTTTGAGCTCGTCGCTCCCGAAGGCTTCGATTAGATGGGCCGCACCCGTCGTGAGCATGCAGAAGCCCTGGACGCTCAGGTTGGCTGCTGTGACATAGGCGTTGGCGGCCAACATGATAGTCGATGGCAGTTGCTGACCTTCGACTTCGTAGGGGCGCGTGGCGTTCACGAGGCCCAGGTCGACCAGGCCTTGCACGAGCTCGCCTGTTTGTGGGTGGGTGACGACGCGCCCGCCCTCGTAGCTAGTGGCCGCCTCGTCCATCGGTTTGTAGCTGGACCTCAGCACCTCGCGCGCGAACTTGCGGCACGAACCGACGAACATTTCGAACGTCTGTCGCGAGTGATCCTGGAAGTAGGGCATCCGGCAAAGGCGTTCGACGTCGAGTACTTCGTACAGCAGAAACTCGAGGGTGCGATCGTGTATCAGCGGGTTGTCATTCATGTCGCAGGCTCCCGGCAGTGCTCATCTCGGGGAGGCCCTTCTATCTGGAAGCCGCGACCGCGTCGAGAGCCGCGTGCTAGCGACGCTCAGTCGATCATGACGTAGGTGCTGTGCTTCTTCGGCTGCGCTAGCACTCCGTGCCAGCCCGACGGGAGTACCGGCGTGCTCCATGCGAACAGATGCCGCGCATCGGCTGGTGCAAGGTTTACGCATCCGTGGCTGCGCACGCGGCCGAACCGCTTGTGCCAAAAGGCGCCGTGTAGAGCATAGCTACCTTGAAAGTACATGGTCCACGGAACATCTTCGATGCGGTAGGCGTCGTCGCCCTGAGTGCCGTCCATTGTCGTCGAGACATGCTTGGCCTGGATTCGAAAAAGCCCGTTGGGGGTTTCGAATCCAGGTTTGCCGGTGGATACCAGTGTTGCGAACACGGGCGTGTCGCCCTCGTAGGCGACGAGCACCTGCTCCGCCAGGTCTACGTGGATCCAGCGACCGGTGCGCGGTACGAGCGGCGGTCGCCTCCGAGCCCGGGCGATTCGCAGGGCGCGCGTTGGGATCCAGCGCCCGTCTGCGGCCTGCTGGTGCGAGACGGCCCCGATCCGTTGGCTACGGCCGGTCAGGGACGCTGCCGCGAAGCGTGCCAAGGCGGCGGCAGCGGCGAACCCGCCCGTGACAGGATCACGCCGAGCTGTCCGAGTTCGCTTGAGGTACACCATGCCAAGCGGCAAGCGCAGGTCACTACCCAACCGGTGCCCTCGCAGCCGGGGGTCGCTTCCGGGCACCAGCGCGTCCCTGCGCACATAGGCGCCGCGTACGGTTCGGACGAAGTCGCTTTCGCGCTTGCGAGCGGTGGCTGGCCCGGTTTCGGAGGGGGCTCGGGAGCGGTCCAGCGAATCTTCTGTGACGTAGAAGCCGGGCCCCATGACCAGTCGGACGTAGTCGGGCAAGCGCTCGTCGCGTGCCTTCTCCGTATCGGCCTCCGGCGTCGGGGATTCGGTGGGATCCTCTGCCGGTTCGTGCGTCGCACGGATCTGCTTGCTCCCCCCGGAGTCGGGTGCGTCTGTGGGCTCGGGCTGTTCAAGCCCGGTGGGTGTCGTCCGGTCGCGCGCGATGGCCATGAGCGCGGCCTGTGCGGCCCGCTCCTCATCCACTGTCGGGATGCGCCAATACTGCGGCACATCGCGCGCGACCGTCTTGAGGTATGGGTACGGCAGGCGGTCGCTGAGTCGCGGGAAGGCAGGCGCGTGGGCGAAGTCAGGAGGATGTCGCGCAAGAAGAAACCCGCGACTTCCGCACACAAAACCTCCAGCCGGCAAGCCATGCCAGCGGCCCACGCATCCTTTGCCCCGAATGCTCTGGGTGGCCCGAAAGCGGGCTCCTCTCCGCATGTAGCCGATCACAGGGGCCGCGGCGGTCGGCCGCTCGAAGACCTGCGATAGCACGTGAAAGGCCACGCCATGCACGGGGTAGCGCTTGTCGAATGCTGCGCGGGTCTGCACGGCCTCTTCAGAGGGCGTAAGCCAGCATCCCCGCGCCGAGTGCGTCCCCGTAGCGCAGGCGTTCGGAGTGGCGCGGCGCTTGGTTGGAGGGGGGACACCTGCCTGAGCCCCCGGGGTCGAGTCCAAAGCGCTCTGGTGACCTTTTGTGCGAACAGGACAGCCAATGCCCGCTGCGCATTCCATTGGGCCGGCGGGGCCGCCGTCGTCCGGCGTGGGGCCCATGGGATGGGGCATGCGGTCTTCCATGGCTCCCGGGGCTCCCGGGGCTCCCGGGGCTCCCGGGGCTCTTGGGGCTCCCGGCTTCCTGTCAGCTGTTGGGAGCGCGCTCGCCGCGGAGTCGGAGTACGGCCGGCTGATATGGGCCAGGGGCATCGGCGCAGCAATCTCGTCCCTGGCCCCTTGGCAGGCATTGCACGCCATGGCCGCAAGGAAGCCTGCGTACCACGGAAGTCGCGCTCGGACGTCCATATACATGCATCTGCCCGGGCACGCCCAAATCGTCCAGAAACCGGCGCGCGGCTCGGTACGGCGCATCAGCGCGGAGTCTACCAACCTTCGTGGCGCCTCAATCGGTCTCGCCGTGGTCCGCAGACAGCGTGCCGTCGCAGTTGCTCCCGATACCTGGCAGGCTGACATCTCCCCCGAAGCTGTCGGTGTCGCCGTGATAGGTGGCCTTCAGCCGGACGGGCCGATTCCCTGACAGGAAGCCCAACACGGCATCACCAAGCGGTGGGGATTCCAGCAATACCGCACCCTCTTGGCAGTTATAGGTGCCGATCAGGTCACCGTCGACCTCCACTCCTCCTCCGTTCAGGGTCAGCTGACCGGTCACCCGAGGAAGCCCGGCATCCCCGATCTCGGACCCAACGGTGAACTCGATCGGTCCCCGGAGCGTGACGCGGCTCACCTCGAAGGTGCATTCCAACACGCCCATGTACTGCCCTTCTGCGCAGGACATCTCGCCACCGTCGTCGGCGGACGCGTCTTCGTCCTCCTCGCCAGCGTCCGAGGGGGTCTTGCCCGGATCTGGAAAATCAGGCCCCGTAGCGTCTCCGCTGACTTCCAGCGGGGGCATCTGCGCATCCATTCGATCGGGTGGCGGCGGCGGGGGGGGCGGGTCCCGGATGTCGATATCCCTCGCGATCCTGGGC
>JAPPOR010001001.1 GCA_028817905.1 Myxococcales bacterium | reverse complement strand
GGTGAACGTCGGTGCGCCAAGCGAACCACAGGCAAGCGCGCCGCCGACGAACAACCCAGGCAAACGCCCGCAGCACGACCCCCCTTGGCCCGAGCAATGGCGCTCCGATACAACCGTGGATCGGTGCTTGGCAAACGACTGCGATCCAATCGATCTCCCGCCCCAACCGGAACTCACCTTCCTGGAAGAGCTGGCAGGGGGCTGGCATCGCTTCATGGAGGCGGACTGGGCGCTGGCGCCGACCAGCGAAGGCTACCGCTGCATGAAGCTGACGCTGCCCCACGACGTGTACATCGTGGCCTTTTCACATATCAGCCCGCCGGGGACCCATCACGCAAGCTTCGGAATCACGGACCGCTCTGAGCCGGACGGAGTCTACGCCTGCGCACCAGGCGTCGGTGGGACCCGCAGCCTGCAGGGGTCCGGGGCGGGCGGCGGTGCCTTTGAACTTCCCGCAAGCGTGGCGATGCACCTGCGCGCGGGTGAGCAGGTAACCATGAACCTGCATCTGTTCAACGCCACGGACGAGATTCTGACCGGTCGCAGCGGCCTCCGAATCAAGACCGTTCCACGGGACATGGTGCGCCACGAGGCTTCCTCCCTGGTGGCCGGAGCCGCGCCGTTGATGGTGCCGCCGGGTCGTTCGCTGCAGCGCGGTGGATGTACCTTCGACCAGGACGCAACGCTTTTTAGCGTCGGGCCCCACATGCACCAACTCGGCGTGTATATGCGTATCCAAGCCAAGACCGCCGACGGACTGCAGACGCTGCACGAAGGTCCGTTCGACTTCTACCATCAGGTGCACTACCCCATCGCGCCGCTGTCGCTGCAGGCCGGCGACCGCATCGAGGTGGAGTGTACCTACGAAAACCCAACGGACCGCACGGTGATGCTGGGCGATGGCAGCCTCGACGAGATGTGCTTCGTGTTCCTAGGAATGTATCCAGCCGTCACCCACAAAGGCTTCCCCTGCGTCCGCTAGGCTGAAAATTCCCATTGGGAGGCTTTCCAGACCAAGTTCATCTTGCTCACGGAGAGGGCCACGCGGGCCCTCTCCCTCCGCCGGCTAGCCAGTGTCATCCTATACGGGCAGCCCATCGCCCCGCGGCGGGCGAGCCCTGCGCATCGCTGGACAGATAGTTTTTCGGGCGTATCTTGGGACCATGGCGACTCCCTCGGAAGCGGTGGTGCCCAACAGAGGCCGCGCTTCGGTTGCCATGGCCTATGCAGCCGCGCTGGGCGCCGTGGTCGCGTGCCTGCCCCAAGGAGCGAGCGGCGCTTCGGGCGCGTGTGTCCTGGTGACGGAGCTAACCGGAATCGTCAACGCAGGCACCGCTAGCCAGCTCGAGGACGCGGTCGCGGCTGCCGAACGCGAGCGTTGTGACGCACTGTTGGTGCGCGTCGACACGCCGGGGGGCATGCTGGAGCAGACGCGAGCGATCGTCCGGGTGTTTCTGGGAGCGCGGATCCCGATCATCGCCCACGTCGGCCCGCGCGGTGCGCGCGCCGGCTCCGCGGGCGTCTTCGTCGTCCTATCCGCACACATAGCGGCCATGGCACCGGGCACCGTGATCGGCGCCGCCCACCCTGTGACAGGTACCGGTCAGGACCCAGAGAAGGTAGGGGGCGAGCACTTGGCTGCCAAAATCGAAAACGACACGGCCGCCTTCGCCCGCTCGATCGCAGAGGAACGGGGACGCAACGTGGAGTGGTCGGAAGCGGCGGTGCGGGAATCGGTTTCGGCAACCGCCAAGGAAGCTCTCGACAAGGGCGTGATCGACCACATCGCAGCCGACGTGCCCGCGCTGTTCGCCGCCCTCGAAGGGCAAACGGTCATGCTCGACACAGGGCCAAGAACCCTCGCGCTCTCCGGAGCCCGCCAGATCGACTATGAACCAACCCTGCAGCAGCGTGCGCTAGCGGCGCTGGGCCATCCAAACCTTGCCTACGTGCTGCTCATGCTTGGCATCCTGGGCCTGGTGGTCGAGTTCCACAATCCCGGCATGCTGATACCGGGCGCCCTGGGTGTGCTGTTCTTGCTGCTGGCCGCGATCGGCCTCAACCTCCTGCCGGTCGACGCCGGGGGCCTCTTGCTGTTGGTAATCGCTGCGGGGCTACTGGTGGCGGAGATGTATATCGCGAGTTTCGGGCTGCTCACGCTGGCCGCCGCCGGCTGCCTACTGCTCGGGTCGGCTCTCCTAATCGACACCAGCGAACCGTCCTTCTTCGCCGAACCCGACGTGCGCGTGTCTTGGGGCGCCATTGTGCCGCTGGCGTTGGCCCTGGCCGGCGGTTCGTTTGCGCTCGCTCTCACCGCCACGCGCGCAAGCAAGCGCCATGGTTCGGTCGGTGCTGAAGGCCTCGTGGGCGAGCACGGCGAAGTACGTGATCCCGTGACGCGGCATGCGGGCAGCGTCTTCGTTCACGGTGAGCGTTGGCGTGCGACCTCGCCTCAGGAGCTTCCGGCGGGCGCCCAGGTGAAAGTGGTCAAGGTCGATGGGCTCACCCTCGAGGTGGCCCCAGCGGAGGAGGAATCGATATGACTCTCGGCTTGCCGATCGGCGTGGTGGTGACGATCGCGGTGGTGCTCGTCTACTTCGCCTACGCGATGCGCATCGTGACGGAGTTCGAGCGTGGCGTGATGTTCTTTTTCGGCCGCTTTGTCGGGGTCAAGCAGCCCGGCCTGCGGCTCGTGTTTCCGCCCTTCTTCCGCATGACCAAGGTGGACCTGCGAACGATCGTGGCAGACGTCCCGCCCCAGGATGTCATCACGAAGGACAACGTCTCCGCCAGCGTCAACGCAGTCATCTATTTCCGCGTGGTGCACCCGGACAAGGCGGTGCTGCAGGTCAACGACTACCTGTACGCCACCAGCCAGCTCGCCCAAACGACCCTGCGCTCGGTGCTCGGTTCGGTGGAACTGGACGAGCTACTCTCCGAACGGGAGAAGATCAACGATCAGCTCCAGGCGCTGATCGACCAGCAGACCGATCCCTGGGGCATCAAGGTCTCAAGTGTGGAGGTCAAGCACGTGGAGCTCCCAGATGCGATGAAGCGCGTAATGGCCCGCCAAGCCGAGGCAGAACGCGAACGGCGTGCCAAGGTGATCGCTGCCGACGGCGAGTTTCAAGCCTCACGCCAGCTCTCCGAGGCGGCCCGCGTCCTGGGCAGCCAGCCCGGGTCGCTTCAGCTACGCTACCTGCAAACCGTCGTAGAGGTCGCGGCTTCCAACAACTCCACCACCCTGTTTCCATTGCCGCTCGAACTGATGGACGCCCTGAAACGCATCGCCGGTCCCGACTCTGGCGAGGGAAGCTAGTGTCCATCCGAGCAGCCACCGGGAGCTCGCACGTGGTCCATTGATCCGCTATCGTCGCTTGGTGGGGATAGGAAGGCTGGGACCACTCGTGACGGCCATCGGGGGGCTCGCCGTGCTCACGAGCCAGGCAGCGGCACAGCGTGCGCCCTCGCTGGGGTGGGTGCGAATGCCGGGCGCGGAAGCCTGCATCAGTACCCGGGCCCTGGCCGAGCGAGTGGAGCGGCGACTCCAACGCGATGTGTTCGTCTCCGCTTCCCAAAGTGAGCTCGCGGTCGAAGGTCGCGTGGCCCCGGGCGATGGGCCCAACAGCTGGGTAGCCACGCTCGTGATGAGCGACCCGGACGGCCGCGTGCTGGGTCAACGAGAGCTTCGCGCTGAGGGTCAGCGCTGCGCTGTACTCGACGAGTCTCTCACCTTGGTGATCGCCATCGCGATCGATCCCGGCAGCGGCCTCGGCAGCACGGTGGGCGCCGCGGCGACCGGCACCCAGGGCGGCGACCCCGGGGCGCTGTCAGACGGTACCGAACGGCTGATCGAGCAGCTCGGCCTCACCGAAACGGACGAGCAGACACTGATCGCCGAGCTGACATTGACCGGTCCGGACACGCCCGGCTCACAACCAGCCGCCTCTGGCGACCCGGAGGGCAACCTCAAGACCAGGCCTTCGCCCGAGGCTGCCCGCCCACCCTCGCGACGCTCGACCGACCGCAAGAGCGACGAGATCCAGCTTTCTGCGTCGGGCGGTGCGCTGATGGGCGCCCTGCCGAGGCCCGCGGCCACCCTATCCGCATCCTTGAGTATCGTATCTACCAGCTTCTGGGCGTTGGACCTGGGGCTCGAATTGGCCCTGCCTCAAACGCAGCTCACCAACGTTGGCACGGCGACCTTCAGCCTGTTCGCCGCCCAGGCGAGCCTGTGCCCAGTGCGCCCGCAGCTCGGAGCCCTTGCGCTGCGCCTGTGTGTGGGTAGCCGGCTCGGCATCCTGTTCGCGGAGGGTGAGAACTTCGAACGCAACGAGACGCCGGCCGGAACTTGGGCCGAGCTTCTCGGGGCTGCAAAATTTATCTATTACTTCAAAAAATGGTTCGTACAGGCCGAGGGCACAGCTGGGACGGCATTTGTGCGCGACAGGTTCCTTTTCCGTGGCCGGGACAACGACCTCGCCTTCCTGCATCGCGCCAGCGCGCTCATCGGAAGGGCATCGATCGGCCTGGGGGTACGCTTTTAGCTCTAGGGCCTGTCCCTATCTTCGTTTTCGCGGCTTTCCGGCGGGGCGGGACCGTCT
>JAPPOR010000577.1 GCA_028817905.1 Myxococcales bacterium | reverse complement strand
CCTGCGAAGCCGATCACTTGCACGAGCATCACGTGCCTTGGTGATGGATGCGGGTTAGGGCGTGTCGGGGGGCTGTACGGGAAACTGCAGCTCGATGACCGGCGCCTCCCGTGCGCTCGGTGGCTTCAGGAAGAGCTCTCGGTTTTCGCCTGCAAGGCGCAGCCCGGCCGCTTCGACTACCCTGGCCAGGTTGCGGACTGCGCGGTGCACCGCCTGGGGAAACCCCACGCGCACGCAGATCGCCGCCTTCGGGACGGCCGGCAAGTCGCGCACGCTGACCTCGTGGCCGGCCACCCCGAAGTGCGTGGCCGGGTCGAGTTCGCCCTCGATCGTGAAGCCGACCTCCAGATCGAGGGCGTCCGGTTCGAAGTGGGTGGCATGTTGGAGGACCAGCATGCGTCCGAGGCTGCGCCGGCGCTTGACCCGTGCGGGAAGCTCCCGTTTGAGCGTTCCGACAAGGGCCTGGGCCTGCTCGAAGGAGCCGAGCCGCGCCCGGGTCGACAGCAGTCGAATGGCTGGAAGGGGACGCAGCAGCACATCATCGAGGGTGTCCTCGGTCCCGCGCTCGAGCTCGTCGATGCGCTGCTCGAGCCGTTGCAGCCGCTCGCCTTGCCGCGCCAACTCCTGCTCGACCTCGGTCTTGCGCATAAGCAGCATGGCGCGCAACTGGTCCGTCGTCAGCGATTGCTCGACCAGCTCGCCGATCTGCTCGAGGCGAAAGCCGAGATCCCGCAACACCAGGATGCGATTGAGGTCTCCCAGCTGTGCGGCACGGTAATACCGATAGCCGGTCTGCGTATCGACCTCGGCGGGGCGCAGGAGCCCAAGCTCGTCATAGTGCCGAAGCAAACGCGTCGAGACGTGTGCCAGTCGGGAGAAATCGCCGATGCGAAACATGGTTCGAGTGAGTGGGTGCTCCTGGTCCCACGTGAATGATCCGGGCTAATAGCCCAGCTCGTCAAGCAGATGGGTATCGAGGTCGTGCAGGCCACGGGCGGCGGGCGCCTCTGCGCGCAGTGCCGTTGCGAACGGTTCGTGCAGCAGGGCCCTCCTCAGCAACGCGTGCAGACGCGGGTGGGTGTCCCGGGAGACTTGCTCACCCGCGTAGTGGAAGTTCAGGAGCATGGACGCGACAGTAATATCGGCGTAGCTGAAGGCCCCTGCGAACCAGTCGCCCTCGAGTCGGGCTTCGAGGTCGGCGAGCCGCAGCGGGATGTGTTCCTCGAGCGAGCGTGTGATGAGGTCGCGATCGGGTGTCAGGCCGAGGAACCGGGGCCCGAACACGCGCTGGAAGAGCACCCCGTGCAGGACGTGCTTCGCCAGGGCCCCGTCGACCAGCTCCTCGATGAACAGCGCTTTCGCGTAGTCATCGGGCGCCTCGGGGTAGAGGGGCCGCTCGGGGGCGACGCGGTCGAGATACAGTGCAATCACACTGGAGTCGGCGATCGTGCGCCCCCCGTGGACCACCACCGGAATCTGTCGAAGGGGGCTAGCCCGCAGAAACCACTCCGGCAGATCCGGAGTGAGCGGGACCAGTTGGGACAGCTCGAAGGGCAGTCGCTTGTGGTGCGCGGCGACGATGACCTTGCGAGTATGGGCTGAGAACGGGACGCCGTAGATCTGAAGCATGGGAGCCTCCTTCTGGGTTGGAGGTTCCAGCCTCGAGCTTCACGCAGGGTTAAGGTCAACAGGGTTCCGCCCTCGGTGGGTCTCGAGGGATCTAAGGAGGGATCTGTCCGACCCCTACAATACTACAGGCACTTGTCAGTCCACCCGTGGCGGTAGGCCAAGATCGCGAGCGCCAGGAGGGCCAGCAGGCCGCCCGTGCCTCCGGTGCGCTCGGTCTGCGTCCGCGCCAGGCTGCATCCACAGCCCGCCTCGCCGGTGCCATCCGGTGGGGCCGCGGCCTGTGGAAACGTCCCGCTGCACGCCCCCGGTATCTCTTTGGGAGCGAGCCGCTCGATATTGCCCGAGAAGGAAACCCAGTACATGGCGCCGTCGGGGCCCATACGGAAGGACACGAGGCGTTCGGAACGCGCGAATTGGCGCCGCGACATGGGCATGGCGCCCGTGCGGTCGCCGTTCAGGTCGATGGTCCAAACGCGATGACTCCCCCAGTCGGCGAAGAAATAGCGGTCCTCGTAGTCACCCCAGCCGCAGCCGGCCGTTGGGATCACGCCGCCCGTGACCGATACACCGTCGCTGCGTGGGTAGGCGTGCACTGGCGGGGTGCAAGGTGTCGGCGGCTGGGTCTGCATGCAGCCTGCAACGCCTCCCAACGCGCCAAACTCGACGGTGCCTTCGAAGAAGGGCCACCCGTGGTGCGCCCCCTTGCCCCCGACGGTGATTTCCTCCTCCGTGACCTCACCCACGTCGCCGATCCAAAGCAAGCCGGTGACCGGGTCGATGTCAAAGCGCCAGGGGTTGCGTAGACCCCATGCATAGATGCGCTCGTCGGGCGGAAGAAGCTCGTAGTCGGCGCGACGGTCGCGGCAGCCGGTGACCTCGGTGAGGCCGACCAGGGGGTTGTCGGCGGGAATCGAGCCGTCCAGGTTGATCCGCAGGATCTTCGCGTTCGGCTTGTTGAGGCAGTTGCCATAGCGGTTGACCGGCGGCGATGCGTTTGCCCCGGTGTCGCCGACGCCTACATACAGCTGTCCGCGATAGATGACCATGCCGCCGCCGTCGTGGTTGGCAGGGCCTTCGAGGCCCGGTCCGATGAGGTTGTTGTCGAGGTCGATGTCGACCTCCCCGTCGTCAGCCACTTGGCCCCGAAAGACGCCGTGCTTGTCTGCATCGGTGTCGCCGGTGGAGGCGAAGAAGTAGGCGTTGTCCTCGGCGTCGACAACGACTCCAAGCAGTCCCTTTTCGCTTCCCGAGTCGACCTCCACCCGCGCGGCCGTCGCCTGTTGGACGGCGCCGTCCTGGAGTAGTACTGCGACTTCACCCGTCTTTCGGGTCACGATCGCGCGCCCATCCGAAAGGAAGGCGATGTCGGTGGCCTCCCGCATGTCTGAGGCCCAGCGCGCAAGCTCGAAGCCGTCTGCCGGGTCCCCGGCCTCGAGCTGTGCGTGAGCATTGGTGCAGAGCAGCGTGCATGCGAGGGCCACTGCGAGGCGCGAGACACATGCGCCGGAGTGTCCACGGTGTACAAGCGAAGTGATCCTAGAGCGTGCCATTCGGACAAAGATAGCAGACAGCCCCGCCATGGCCGTCATGGGTTACCCGCAGCCCGTTGGGCGATCGGCGGCACGCTCAAAAAGCCGTGTCCAAATCGGCCTGCAGCGGGCAATTGGCGCCGAATGCCTCCTTCTAAACTGGCACTCAAAGGGGCTCCGCCTTGAAGGAGCGGATGCCGCCGCGCAGCGCCTTCGCTTGAGTCGCGCACGCGTAGCCGACACCCTGGGCAGTCTCTGTTCGCTACCCGGTCAGCAGCGAGTCACTCAAATAGGCGCCCTCGCCGTAGCGAATGAGCCGGCGCTCGCCATCGGGGAGCACGGCGATGGAGGTCAGGGCGCAGTGGCGGGTCGCGAGCCGCAGCCAGGCCGTGGCAGGCGCGCCGATGACGGCACACACCAGAGCGCGGATCAGGTTGCCATGGCAGACCAGCAGATCGTGCCGCGTGGACGCGCTTGAACCGAAATAGCGGGCAAGGACGCGCTCGACCGCTTCGCGCGAAGCCCTGCGCTTTTCCAGCGGGACCCGCGCGCCCGGGATCGCACTGGGCACGACCTCACGCAGCAACGCGCTTTGTTCCCAGCGCGAAACGCCCATCTCACGGGCCACGATGGTCGCCGTCTCGCTCGCGCGTTCCAGGTCGCTCGCACTAAGCTGGCGGATCGGCCACCGCTTCAGGTAGCGCCCGGCGGTCTTGGCCTGCCGGCGACCAAGGGGGGTGAGCGGACCGTCGCCACGCCCCGGCTCGGGCGTGTACTGCCCGTGCCGCAACAGGTGCACGCAGCGCACCGGAACGGAAGTCCTGCTTTCGCTTTTCGTCATGGTCGGGGCGGCCAACCACAGGGATGGTACGGGGTAGCGCAGTTTCGGTCAGATAAAGCGCAAACGGCCCTACCTCGTGGGGCTATCGATCGCCCCCCTCGCAGCCCTGGCTCTTGACGGAGACGGGCTGCGGGTACTGGGGCGACCCGGCCGGCAACGTCGGAGCTGGCGAGCGCCTCGAACGCTCCGACACAGGCCCGCTTCCATCGCCGAAAGGCGCCAGCCCTGCTGGACCGGATCGATACGATTGCTGGCGCGCACTTTGCCGCGCGCCCGACCCGTAGCCTGCTACGAGCTACTGATGCCCGGCTGGGAGACCACCACCGCCATCGACCTGCTCGCCTGGCTCAAGGAGCTGGACGCCGCACCGGGCAGCTACCCCAAGATCACCCCCGGCGCATTCCTCGACGCGGCGGTCCACGGTGCCGACATCGCCGTCGACGAGTGGGGCACGGTCGCGGCGGCCGCCACCGCCCTCGGCTTTGCCGAATCGGGCCCGCCCGAGCCAGAGCTGACCGTCCAGGCGAACCGCCCGTTCCTGTACGTCGTCCGCCACCGCGAAAGCGGCCTGGTCCTATTCGCCGGCCAGGTCACCGATCCCTCGTAGGG
>JAPPOR010000966.1 GCA_028817905.1 Myxococcales bacterium | reverse complement strand
CTAGCTGAGTGCGTAGCACAACCACGCCACGGCGGTCGTGCACGCTAGCACGCCAAAGAAGGCAGCCCGGGGATGGTGCAGCCAATTCTGGTGCCATGCGGCGCGCGGGTGCGCAACGCCCGGTCGTTGTTGGCGCACCGGCGCTGGTCTGGCGGTTGAGCGCTGGCCAGCATGTATCAGGGTCGGGTCTGCGTTGCGCGCGCAAGCAGACCGGTACGCGGCTCCATACGGGGGTTCGCTGCAGCCTTTTTGTGGAAGCGCCAGCGGGTCCCTTGCTGGGCGGACTTGTGCCGGTTTCGCGTGAGCTTTTGCACGTCTTGCCGCGGGCAGCGAGTCGGCCCATTCCGTGACGTTCTGCACAATGGGAACGCTCGCATCTGTGTCGGCCCGATCATCGATGGGAGGTGGGGCCAAGGTGATCGGTGTTGCCTCTTGTGCTGCCTCTTGTGCTGCCTCTTGTGCCGCCTCTTGTGCTGCCTTTTGGCGGTGCTCGGGACGGCGCGCTTGCTTCGGTCCCGCGGCGGGTAGGCTAGGTGGTCGATCGGCCGCGGGGGCGGTCGAGGCGAAGAGTTTGACCGTAGCGGCCGTTGGCCGCTGGCTAGGGCTGGCTACCAGCAATGTACTTGCTGCCGCTGCGTCCATCGTGACTGGGGACGCAGCCCGGAAGGCGGGTGCCGCGGCGGACGTGCGCGGTGGCTGGGCGGGGCCTGCTGGGATCGGTGCGGGCATCGGCAGCGGGTCCGTTGCATCGCTCGGGTCTTGACCTACGATGACCACTCCAGCGGGTCGGATCGGGCTCGGCCGCAACTCTGCCCGCCCGCCGATGCGCCCGAGTGCCACGAGCAGGCTGTTGGCCTCCCTTTCCGACAGTCCGCGACGAACGATGCGCGGCAGCGAGGCCACGAAGCGGGCCGCCCAGGCATGGTCTCGCCCAAACACCCTTGCGATGTCTGCAACGGGATCCCCGTCGTCGCTGGCGTCGAAGCCAGCGAGAAACACATCGAGGCGTGCGCTCACAGTCGCGGTGCCTCCTTCGCAGCCCGCCGCACCCGATCCGCCACGGCACCCGTGGGAAACCGAGCGAGAATCTCGGCGAACGTCGACCGTTGCAAGTCGGCCCGCCCGGCACTCGCCTGCAGCTCGGCCACGGTCCACATCGCGCGAGCCAGGACGGCGCTGTTGGAATGGAACTGCATCAGTTCGCTGGTAGCGAGTACGGCACTGCTCGCGGCGTTCAGTTCCCTGCTGGCCGTGACGACCCGGGACAGCTCGCGCGCCGACAGACCGTAGCTGGGCGCTTCACTCCGCAGACGCCTATAACAATCGAGAAGGTCGTGGGCGCGGCCGTGATGGTGATAGTGCTCGAGCAGCCATGGCACGCTGCCGTCGAGAGCGACAAGCCAGGCAGCTAGAGGCGCTGTCGAAGGGCCGTCTGCTCGGGGCGCATCGGGGGTCGCATGTGTGTCGCCGTTGCTAGCGAGCTTGAGGCCTAGCGCGAACAGTTCGAGGCGCGCTTCTTCGTTCGTCGGATCCGACCGTGCGAGATCGACCAGTACAGCGATCGCTTCGACATCGCGTTCCGCTCGGACATGCGACAAGGCCGTTTCCATGCGCGGGTCCGCTTCCCAACCCTGCTCTACCGTTTCTCCGATCAGGGCTCCGAGGCGAGCGTCCACGCCAGAGCGGCGCAGCCACACCGCGACAGCTACACCGTAGACGAGTCCGCCCGCGTGGGCGGAGTAGGCCACCTGGAGCCGCGCGCCGGAGGCTTCGAACCAGGTCATGAGCAGCTGTTCCAGGGCCCATAATCCCACAACGAAGAACGCCCGCATTGAGAACGTGCCCCAGCGTGGATAGATCATCAGAACGTAGGCATAGAGCATGCGTACACGCGTGTGGGCAAAGCATACCCCGAACGCACCCATCGCCCCGGCGACGGCGCCGGAAGCCCCGACAAGCCCAACATTCGATTCCGCATGCAGGCTGGTGAAGGTTAGGGTCGCGACGACGCCGGACAACAAGTAGAACGCGAGGAAACCACCGCGGCCCCACCTGTCCTCTAGATTGCATCCGACTAGGTAGAGGAACCACATGTTGCCGACTAGGTGAAGCCAGCCCGAGTGGGCGAACATGCTCGTGAGCATCCGAAGGAGACCGTCGCGAGCCGGCACGTACGACAGCAGGAAGGTGGGTATCTTGCGCTTGGTCGCTTCTAGCCGCTTCTGCAACCGTTGGTACCTGAGGAAGTCTGGTTGATCCGCCGCCGTCAGCGTGCCTGCGCGGAACTCCTGGATCAGTCGTTGCTCCTGCTCCAGGAGCGCCTTGCGCTGGGCGAATGAGTTGCCCCTGCGGGCAAGCCCTTCGAAGAGATCGAACTGACTCTTGTTCTTGGGCTTGGCGAATCCCCGATACAGTTCTTCCGCCACGACCCGCGTTTCGATGCGAGCCATCTCCTGCTGTAGCGCGGTCGCGCGTCGTGTGAGCTTGCCCTCGACCATCGCGCTCCAGAGCTGCACGGCAACGCACACACCCACGATCCCCAGAGTGACCCAGGGCAGGCGCCGCACGACGGTGTCCTCATGTCCAAGCGGCAGAAGCAGCACGCATTAGAATTTACCCGACGATCTCACGGATACCCCATGCGACACGTGCCCCCGGGTGAGCGCCGTTCCGGCCGTGTCCGTCCAGGAAAGGGGCACGCGCCCTTTGTCCCGTCGCGGCGAATCAGCGCCGGGTCCCCTTGGGGAGGCGCTACCTTCACGTTAGGCCGGCGACGTTGCCGGCTGGATCCAGATGGATGCGCTCGGCGGCGCTGTGGCGAGGTAGGCCCGGCATGGAGACAGTGCTGCCGGTCAGCACCACGACAAAGCCTGCACCTGCGCGTATGACGGCATCACGCACCTGGATGCGAAAGCCGGTCGGGGCTCCGCGGAGCCTGGGATTGTCCGATAGGGAAAACGGTGTCTTGGCCATGCAGATCGAAAGCTCACCGAGCCCTTGGGCCTCCAAGCGCGCCAGGGCTCGGGTGGCTTCCGGTGTGTAGTCGACGCCGTCGGCGCGGTACAGCTGGCGGGCGATGGAGTCGATCTTGGCAGGCAATGGTGCATTCAGCTCATACAGGGGCTTCAGTGCGGGTGTTTGTGCATCGGCAAGCTGCTTGACGAGCCGGGCTAGGCCGACGCCGCCATTCGGTCCGCGCGCGAACACGTCCGAGACAGCGAACGGGATCCCGAACTCGTCGCAGCGACGGCGCACCATCGCCACCTCAGCGTCGCTGTCGGCAGGGAAGCGATTGAGGGTGGCCACACAGGGAATCCCAAGCTTTCCCAAATTCTCTACGTGGACACGCACGTTCTCCATGCCGCGCGCGACCGCGGCTGGATCGGGCACGCCGAGGCTACCTTTGCCGGCGCCACCATGCTTGCGAAGGGCGCTGCCCGTCATGACCAGCACCGCTGCGGCAGGGGCCAGCCCGGCCTGTCTGCACTTGAGGTGCACGAATTTTTCGGCTCCCAGGTCGGCGCCGAAGCCAGCTTCGGTGAACACATAGTCCGCATGGGCCAGGGCGAAGCGCGTCGCGACTACGCTGCTGCACCCATGGGCGATGTTTGCGAAGGGACCCATGTGCACCAGGACGGGGGTTCCGGCGGTGGTCTGGACCAGATTGGGCCGCATGGCTTCTTTGAGTAGGACTTCGAGCGCTCCGAGCACGCCCAATTGATCGACGGTCACCCAGCGTCCATCCCGGTCGTGCGCCACCACCATCCGCCCGAGCCTGGCCCTGAGGTCCGCCCGATCCTTGGCGAGTGCCAGCACGGCCATCACCTCGCTGGCCGCCGTGATGTCGAACCGTCCGCGGTGAGGGAAGCCGTCGCGCTCGCCTCCCAGCCCGAGTTCCACGTGGCGCAGCTGACGGTCGCAAAGGTCGAGCACGCGCGGCCAGGTGATGGCGTCGCGGTTTACCCCCACCTCGCTGTCAAAATGGGCGTGATTGTCCGTACAAGCGGCGATCAGGTTGTTCGCTGAGGTTACGGCATGTAGGTCGCCCGTGAAGTGCAGGTTGATGTCCTCCATCGGAACCAGTGAGGCTCGCCCGCCGCCCGTGCCACCTCCTTTGATGCCGAGGACTGGACCCAGCGATGGCTCGCGCAAACAAACACAGTGGCGCAGCCCGAGCCTGCCGAACGCTTGACCGAGTCCGATGCTGGTCACGGTCTTGCCTGCCCCAGAACGGGTCGGCGTCATGCCCGTCACCAGCACGAGCTTGCCGCGCGCGGGCGGAAGCCCTTCGGGGACGCGGAGTTTCGCTTTCAGGTCGCCATAGGGTTCGAACTCGTGCCGCGACAGCCCCAGCTGGTGCGCGACCTGTTCGAGCGAACACGGACTTGCCGATGCATTCTTCACCGCGGCAGTCTACCATCGGGACGCCCACGACTGCTGAGCGGTTGCCGCTAGCGACCTTGAGTCAGCGGTTTGTGGACGTTTACGTCAAGTTTGGTGGCGTTGCCTTGATCGGATGCGTCTGGACAAGGTGGCTAGCCCGGATCATTCACGACGTCGGCGTCGGATCGCGCAGGGATTCGGCTTCACAGGGCTTTCGACGACCGACGG
>JAPPOR010000733.1 GCA_028817905.1 Myxococcales bacterium | reverse complement strand
GGCACGTGATGATCGTGCAAGTGATCGGCTTCGCAGGGCTTTCGGTGAAGGAGGCAATACTAGCCCGTATTTTCGACTGAAGCGAAAGCCCTGCGGAGTCGAGCACGTGTGCGAGGGCGCGTGCTTTGGTGATGGATGCGGGCTAGCTAGGAGAGTGCAGCGATGACCTCTTGGGGGGCCTGCACCAGCTCGATCAATACGCCCTGACCGCCTATTGGCGCCTGCTCGTTGCCCTTGGGGTGAATGAAACACACGTCGAAGCCGGCAGCTCCTTTACGAATACCGCCGGGCGTAAAACGTACGCCCCGCCGATGAAGCCAGGTCTCGGCAGCCTCCAAGTCGTCCACCCACAAACCCACGTGATTAAGGGCCGGCTCCTGCACACGCGGACGCTTGTCCGGGTCGATGGGCTGCATCAAGTCGACCTCGACCTTGAAGGCCCCTTTCCCGGCCACGGCGATGTCCTCGTCCACGTTCTCGGGCTCGCTGCGGTAGCTCCCGTGAAGCTCCAGGCCCAGGGTATCGACCCATAGCTCCCGGAGCTTCTGCTTGTCGGTCGAACCGACGGCGATTTGTTGGATGCCGAGGATGCGAAACGGACGGTCCATGGCCGGGTACCTAGCCTGCATTGTCGGGCACTTTCAAGGGGTCCGCCGCACGTTCCTGGTTGCTTGACAATCGCGCCCGGCCGAGCAATCGCTACTGGCATGAGCCATCCTGCGGGAAGCAGACGACAAACCTCCCTGACCGGCATCAAACCAACGGGCGAGCTCATCAGCCCTGAAGATGGCGGAACGGTGCACCTCGGTAACTATCTCGGCGCCATTCGACCCGCTCTCGAGCTGGCACAGAACTACGATTCTCTCTACTTCATTGCGGACTATCACGCTCTGACGACGCAGCGCGATCCCGAAGCGCTCCGGCAGAACACGCGTGACGTGGCAGCTGCCTGGCTCGCCTGCGGTCTGGACCCCGAACGCACCCTGATCTTTCGGCAGTCACACGTAAGCGAAGTGTTTGAGCTGATGTGGGTGTTTGCATGCGTCGTGGCCACCGGTCAACTCGAACGGGGCCATGCGTACAAGGATGCCCAGCAACGCGATGGGTCCCCGAACGCCGGTATCTTCAACTACCCGGTCCTGATGGCCGCGGATATCGTGCTCTACGACGCGGACGTGGTGCCTGTCGGCGCAGACCAAATCCAGCACCTGGAGCTCGCGCGGGACATCGCGACGCGCGTGAACCATCTGTTCGGCGACGGGACGGTTGTGGTGCCCAGGGCGGTCGCCGCCAACGCACCGACTGTGCCCGGCACCGACGGCCGCAAAATGAGCAAGAACTATGGGAATGCGATTCCTCTGTTCTGTCCAGCCAAACAGCTGCGCAAAGCGATCATGAAGATCCAAGCAGATTCGACGCCCCTGGAGGCCCCCAAGGAGCCCGAGGGTGCCCTCGTCTACGACCTGTTCAAACTCGTAGCCAGCGAGGCGGAGCAACGCTCGATGGCCGAACGACTGCGGGCTGGAGGCTTCGGCTGGGGACACGCCAAGCAAGAGCTGTATGAAACGCTCGAACACCAGATCGCGCCCATGCGCGAGCGCTACCTTGAACTGCGTCGCGACGATACGGAGATCGACCGCATCTTAGAAGCCGGCGCTGAGCGCGCACGGGCCATCGCCCGGCGCACGATCACGCGCGTGAGAACCGCCGTAGGCATCGATTGACCTAACCCAGATCATTCGATCCGGGCTAACGAGCTACCCCGAGGCCTCCGGCGCTGGCGGAGCGAGAAGGGAGCCGTCGCCCTTGACCACAACCTCGTCCACGAGCACGAAGGCCTCATTGGTGCGAACCCACCGTTGCTGCACGACGGTTGTGTGGAGCGTCATGGTACCGAGATTGTACCAGCTGTAGGAGACGACGGCGGTGGCGGTGTTCTCGCCAGTCATATCGACCTGAACCACATCGCTATCGGCAAGTTGCAGGCGTTCCCCCCAACCGCTGTGCGCCTCGCGGAAGCGGACCTGATACCCCGAGTCGACCAGACTCAGTGCGGTCCCGATTCGACCCCACCGCGCAGCATCGTTCATGCGGTGCACCGCATCGGCCAACGCTTTGCGTGGCCCCGCGTCGTTCATACACGCCGACAGGAGCAGCGGTACAAGAACCAAGCAAGTGCGCACGCTAAAGCCTCCTACCCCAGATGGGTTCACCCACTCGCGGCGCCTCACGTGGCCTTCGACTTCACGTTGGGTTCACGCCGGCAAGCGGACGAGGGCCCTCGGAAGCCAAATCCCCATGCGACCCGCTCACGAGTCCGGCGACGATCCGGGCTGGCACCATTTCTACGCGCCGGACGGCCAGTTTGGCAAGAATCCTACCGGCCGAGGCGCCGACGTGCTTGAGCGTTGTCGGGGTCGAGCGCGAGCGCCTTTTGCCAGGCCTGCTGAGCGCCCGCGCGATCCCCCGCGGCGGCCAGCGCGTCGCCGAGGACCACCCGATAGGAGGCCCGCTTTGACCTGCGCTTGACGATCTCCTGCGCGTACGCGACAGCTTCCTTCCCACGATCGAGGGCAATGAGCGCCTCCGCCAGTGCTTGCTTGGCATGGTGATCGCGCGGCTGCCGCGCCAAGAGCGACCGCAACATGCGCTCGGCGCGGGCCGGATCGCCATCGCGGATATGGCCGTTGGCAAGCACCACCACACGCCGCGGACTCAAGCCAACGGTCTCGTCGACCCCGTCGTCCACAGCCGCAGCGGACGCGGACGGCGCGGCCAGCGCTGGAGCATCGGGCTCGGAGTCCGGAGCCGGCGCGGGGGTTGCCGCTGCAGGGTCCGCTTTGGCAGCACTCTCAGACCCCGACGGGGGCGCCACCCCGTCCGCGGGAGCTGACGCCCCACCCGGGTCGGGTGACACGATCGGCTGCGCTGCCTGGTCGGCTTGCGCGTGACCGGCCGACGGCTTGTCGGTTCCAGGTGCCTTCGGGGACTTGGGCGCACCAGCCTTGGGCGCCACCACAGCGGGCTTGGGCATCGCTGCCTGCGGCGCATCATGTGGCGCGACTTCGGCTTCGCCGCCGCCGAGCGGCAGCATGCCCTGCAGCGCAGCCACTAGGCCCCCTCCGAGCAGGCCGACCAGGCCCCCCATCAGAATTGCTTGGCGCAGGAAAGGTCGCTTCAAACGCCGAGGAGGTGGGGGCGCCGCGACGCCGGCGCTGGTCGGATCCTTCTTCGCCTTGCGGCGGCGCTTCTTCTTGGTCTTCTTGCGCTTCGGCGCTGCACCCAGGTCGAGCTGTACCTCCTCCGTGTCGGGCGCCGGCCCAGCTGCTAGGTCCGATGGCGACGGGCCGGTCAGGTCAAAGCTCGATGGGGGGCCCACAGGGGGATCGGGCAGCTGTTCGTCGGGCTCACTCGCACCCGCTGCAAATGCCTCCATCGTGGAGCTCGGGGCGGACAGGTCGACCTCTGCAGGAGGCTCTGGCAATGGGTCGATGCCGAGCTCTGCCCCCGGGTCATCGAAGAAGCCCCCGCCCTGACTCGGGGGAGCAATTCCAAGCGCGGTGGCCTTGAGCGGATTGGGAATCTTCTTCGGCTTCGGCGCGGCCGCCGGCGCCAGGCCAGGCGGGTCGTCGACGTCTCGTAGGGTTCCAAGAGTCCCGACCGCCGGTGGCGCATCGGGCGCCGCATCAGGGGCCGCATCGGGGGCCGCATCGGGGGCCGCATCGGGGGCCAAGGAGGGCTCGGCGTGCTGCCAATTGCTGAGCACTGCCATGGTCGAATGCTCGGTCCGGACGGCAGGCAACGCCTCGCCTCCTTCGAACAGGCTGTCGAGGGCATTCTTGCCCCCGGCCGGCGGAGGTGCACCCGTCCCCAGCGGCACCGGCGGGGCACCGGCCTCGAAGACACCCTTCACCTCGCGATCGGAGGCATTGTCGTTCTTGGCGACACCGGGTTGGAGGTCCCCGTCACCCCAGCTGAGACCCTGGGGTGGCGTGTTTGCTTTGGGTCTTTCGGGCTTCGCCATTGGCTTTGGTCGCGCGCTGTGGGTCATACCACGCACACCATAACAGCAGAAAATTCTGCTTTACGCAAATTCTAGACTCGCCTGGAACGCCGGGAGCCAACGAGGATCAACGGCGGCCGGACGCACACACACTAGTACCCCGACTTGGGATATCTGCAGGGAACCGACAAAGGTCCGTGGGCGCACAAAGACCCATCGTCGCGAGGACGCCGGCAAACGCCCCAAAATGCACTACCTTTGCGGGGCATCGATGATTCCGTATCGAGACGAAAATGAGACCTTCCGCAGCCCGGTCGTTACGTTCCTGCTGATCGGAGTAAATGCGGCGGCCTGGTTCTTCGTGCAAGGCGCCGGCCTCAGCGACATGACGCTGGCAGCTTCAGTCTGCAACCTGGGCCTGATCCCAGGGGAGCTAACCTTGCGCGCAACGCCGGGCGATGGCTTTGCCATGGGACGGGGGCTCGCATGCCTGGTCGATCCGGGGCGGGCACCGGAACACCTCTTGACGTCCATGTTCCTGCACGGGTCGTGGGGCCATATCGTCGGAAATATGTGGTTCCTTTGGCTATTCGGAAACAACGTCGAGGATTCGATGGGACGGGGCCGCTTTGTGATCTTCTACCTCGTGGGCGGCTTGGCCGCGGCCATGGCCCAGGTGCTCACCCAGCCCGACTCGATTGTTCCGATGGTAGGGGCCTCCGGCGCCATCGGAGCGGTCATGGGAGCGTACATTGTCTTGTACCCGCGTGTGCGCGTCTACACCATCGTACCCATAGGGTTCTATATCACCACCATCCCGCTTCCCGCGTGGGCAATGCTCGGGTACTGGGCGGCTCTCCAATTGTTCGGCGTGCTCGGGGCAGGTGAATCCGGAGTCGCTTTCTGGGCCCACGTGGGCGGCTTCATCGCCGGCGCCGCGCTGATCAAGCTGTTCGCCCGACCAGACTACATCGCCCGCCACCGGGCTCATCACTGGCGGCCGCGTCGCGAAGGGTTTCGGCGCCGCTGACGAAGCGGGCGTGGCCGGCCACGGACACTGTAAGCGCGTGCCCTTCGAAGAAGACTCGCTAGCTAGCTGGCCCGGGACAGGACGTGGGCGACTTCGACACGGTTGCGACCGCTGCCCTTGGCGACGTAGAGCGCACGATCGGCAGCGTCAAAGAGGGATCGCTTGTCGCGACCATGATCCGGATACGTGGCGACCCCCAACGAACACGTGACCGTGAGTTTGCCCAGCTCCGTCTCGAAGACCTTACCTGCGAGCTCCTCACGTACCCGCTCAGCAAGGTTTGCAGCCCCCTCCGCATCTGTCTCCTCACAAAGAATACAGAACTCCTCACCACCAAAGCGAGCGACCACATCGGTCTCACGCGCAAGCCGCTTGAGCAGTGCTCCGAGTTCCCGAATGACCACGTCGCCCGTTGCGTGCCCATAGGTGTCATTCACCGACTTGAAGTGATCGATGTCGGCTATGATCAGCGACACGCAGCGACCAAAGCGTTGAGCGGCTTGCAAGCGGGACTGCATCTCCTCGTGGAAGTAGCGCTTATTGTAGCACCCCGTCAATCCGTCGGTGGTGGCCAATGCCTCTAGCCGGGCAACCGCTGCTGCGTTGGCAAGGGCCACGGCCAACTGGTTGGCGAGGGCCTGAAGCGCCGGTCGCACAGGGTCGCCGAAGGCGTCACGACGACGTGCGGCAAGGGCCAACGTTCCGAGCGCTTCTTCGCGAACGATCAACGGAAGGATCAAGAGCGACTGCATATCGGGCAAGGGAGTACGGCGGGTGAACACCACTTGGTTGTTGGGGTCGTACTCACCGCGCAAGGGCAGGAAGTGGCGATTCTTGACCGCCATCGCCGTCAACGACGCGTTGTCGCGAAAGCGAAGGTCGACAAACCGCTCCGCACCTACCCCCACAGCCCGTCGCACGCGATGACAGCGACTTGCCGGGTCAAAGTCGGTTACGGCAGCAAAGTCAAAGGGCGCAACGTCCGCAGCAGCCCGCAGCGCTGCATCCAGCACTTCTCGCTCAGTCATGGCGGCGCCGAGCGACTCGGAGGCCTGCCTCAGCACCGTATGCTCACGCTTGGCGCAATCCAGCTGCACGAATAGCCGCTCGTTCTCGAGCGTCCGCATCAGGTGACCGACCGCATGCCGTAAAATCTCCTCTTCACTCGGAGCAAACGGTCGATCCTCGAGCCGATCGGCGCACAGCACGCCACGCACTCGCTGGCTGTCGGCGTCGAGAACGGGCACCGCCACAAACGCGGAAACCATGGCGGCATCCCCGTAGTAGCAGATGCCCGGGTAGCCGGGGCGAAGGTGCTCCAGGTTCATGATCACGCCGCGCTTGAGCGCCGCGCCTACCGCTCCCGAACCAGATCGGTAGGGGCCCTCGGCAACGTGCTCGCTATCGCTCACAATCTCGGCGACGCATAGGGTGTCCCCATCGTCATCCAGCATTAGCAGGACGCACGTGTGCAGACCCAGGGTGCGATGGAGTAGCTCCAGATTGAAGAGCAGCGACTGATGGACCTCCTCCACGCTGGAACGAAAGAGACGCTCGTCGTCCCGTTCAGAACAGGCCTGAGGCGCGACCAAACGGAACATCCGCGCGTCCGCCCGCATCCGCTCCTGGGCATCCTCCAGGGCCTGTCGACTTTGGTATCGAACACGCCGGATCTCGGCTTGGGTGAACAGTCCGCTCAAGAAACCGAACAACACCACGAACCCAGCATGCATGAAGAGCGTCTGCAGCGCCCCGTCACCCTCTGTGGCGAGGTAGAGCACCGCTTCGAAGGCGATCGCAGCGAGGACCAGGATTCGGCCCGTTCGCCGATCCGAAAACGCCCCCGCAAAGGCGATAGACACATACAGCAGGGGATAAAACGGGCCGGTCAGCCCGCCCATGGCCTGCACCACCGCGTGCACGCCCATCAGAAGCAGGCATCCGAGCTCGAGATCCATGGGAGCCTGACCGACCCGCTCCCGCTGCCAGCGTATTCGACGGGTGGCTCGCAGGGCGAACACGACGGCCCAGGTGGCCCCGACTACCATGTGCTCCAGTCCGAACACCGCGCCTTCGCCGAACAGGCCCAGTACGTTGAGCATCGCGACGGCGCCTGCCGTCAGGAAACCGTAGGATGCTCGCGCCCCCCGGCGCACATGGTGGGCTGCTTGCACGAGGGTCGTCATCGTCCCTCATCCGATACGGGAACTCCGGCGCGAAGGTCAAAAAAGGCGTGTTGTGGACTACTCGGAGAACTGAAACAGAATCTCGTCCTTGAGGAGCATCCCAAGTTCGTCCCGGGCGATGCGCTCGACCGCACCTGGGTCGGATTGCAGATCGGCCACGGTCCGCTGGAGCTCGTGAACCTGCCGCCGGATGCGTTCATTGGCCTCCCCAACCCGGTGCAGCTCGGCCCGCAGCGCCCGGTATCGGGGCAGGCCCTGGTCTTCCAGGATCCGCAGCGGCACGAAGATGATAGAAAACGTCAGCAGCGCAAACGGGGCGAGCCAGGCCAGACCGACATGCATGACCGAGATTGTGCTATGGAGCGAACCGTGTGGTCCAATTCACGACACACCTCATCGGTGACAACCCTAACCGCGTCGGGTGGTTGTGGGCTCGGAACGCCGTGGTTTATCCTGTGTGTTCTCATAAGCATGCGGCGATTCTCTCGCGACCGAGCTCCTCACCTGCCGACGCCTTGACGAAAGTACGTATCACGGTGACCGAAACGGAACAGTCGAACACGTCGCCCACTGACGGCGGCGCGGAACCGGAACAGGAAATGGACGCTCCGGAGGGACCGCAAGCCGGCCCGCCCACGGAGGAAGGTGACCATGCCCATGACAACTTGCAGGGCGGGCAGGGTGAAGACAAACCCGATGAAGGGGCTGCGGAGGATCCGGCACAGGCAGAGCTAAGCGCCCTGCGGGCAGAGCGCGACAAGCTCCGCGACCAGCTGCTACGCGCCACCGCCGACTTCGAGAACTTCCGTCGACGATCGCGGCGCGAAATCGACGAGGCCAAGTTGCGGGGCAAGGATGACGCGGTCAAGGAGCTCCTGCCCGTTTTCGACAACCTGGAACGCGCCGTCCAGGCGTCCGAGTCGGCAACCGAGGTCGCCTCGGTCGTCGAGGGTGTCAACATGGTGCTCAAGCTGTTCGAGGACACCGCCCAGCGCATGGGCATGAACCGCGTGCCGGGTGTGGGTGAACAGTTTGATCCGGCGGTGCATGAAGCCATCCAGCAGCTCGAAACCAACGAACACCCTCCAGGCGCCATCGTTAGCGAGGTGGCGCCCGGATACAAGTTCGGGCAACGCCTGCTGCGCGCCGGCATGGTCGTCGTAGCGCGTCCGCCGCGCAACACGGACACCCAGTCTCCGGAGTCACGCGAACGGACCAGTGACATCGCCCCGAAGGGGACGGACAACGATGGAGAAGCCGACGCTACGGGCGAGGACTCCTAACGAAAGGGCAGCATGGGGAAAATCATCGGCATCGATCTAGGAACCACCAACAGTTGTGTCGCCATTGTTGAAAATGGAGAACCAGTCGTGATGCCGAACGCCGAGGGGGCACGGACAACTCCCTCGGTAGTGAGCTTTGGAGATGGAGGAGAGCGCCGGGTCGGACAGGTCGCCAAGCGCCAGGCGGTCACGAATCCCGAAAACACCGTTTACGGTGTTAAGCGCATCATGGGGCAACGCTACGACTCACGTGAATGCAAGGATGTCCGCAGCCACGTGCCCTACACGATCGTAGAGTCAAGCAACGGCGACGCCCACGTCGAGGTGATGGACAGCACCTACGCCCCACCACAGATCTCCGCAATGGTGCTCGACACGATGCGCGCGGTGGCGGAGTCCTATGTCGGAGAGGACGTAGCGGAAGCTGTCGTCACCGTACCGGCATACTTCGACGACGCGCAGCGCAACGCGACCAAAGCCGCAGGCAAGATCGCCGGGCTCGAGGTGAAACGGATCATCAACGAGCCCACGGCCGCCGCGATCGCATACGGTTTCGACAAGGCCGGGTCCAGCGAGCGCATCATCGTCTACGATCTGGGTGGAGGCACGTTCGACGTGTCGATTCTAGAACTGTCGGAAGGCGTCTTCAGCGTCCGCGCCGTTGCGGGCGACACCCATTTGGGCGGCGAGGATTTCGACGAGGCCGTCATCGACTATTTGGCCAAGAAGTTTCACGAAGACAACGGCATCGATTTAAAGGAAGATCGCATCGCTCTGCAGCGGCTCAAAGAACAGGCCGAGCGTGCTCGCCACGAGCTGTCGTCGTCGCTGGAAACCGAAGTCAATCTGCCGTTCATCGCATCGGATGCTTCGGGGCCCAAGCACCTGGTCATGACGTTCAAGCGCAATGAGCTGGAGCTATTGGTCGAGGACCTGGTCGACCGCACGTTGGAACCGTGCCGTCAGGCGCTCAAGGATGCGAACATCAAGGTCGAGGACATCGACCAAGTACTGCTGGTTGGCGGTATGACACGCATGCCGTTGGTCCAGAAGCGTGTGGAAGAGTTCTTCAGCAAGAAGCCGCACCGCGGCATCAATCCCGATGAGGTCGTTGCGATTGGCGCCGCGTTACAAGGCGCAGCGCTGGGCGGTGAGGTCGAAGAGGTGTTGCTGCTGGACGTCACCCCACTTTCCCTGGGTGTGGAAACCGGCGGCGGCGTCTTCTACAAGCTCATCGAACGAAACACGACCATTCCGACTCACAAGAGCGAGACCTTCACGACAAGCGTCGACAACCAACCCTTCGTGCCGATCCACGTCCTGCAGGGCGAGCGAGAAATGGCCGAGGACAACAAGACGCTGCTCAAGTTCGAGTTGACCGACATCCCGCCTGCACCTCGCGGGCTCCCTCAGATCCAGGTTGACTTCGAGATCGATGCCGAAGGCATCTTGCATGTGGCGGCCAAAGACCTGGGGACGGGCCGACAAGCGAAGATGACTGTGGTGGCCTCGAGTGGCCTGTCGGAAGCAGACATCGAGCGGATCATGGAAGAAGCGGAAGCCTATCGGGCCAGTGACGAAAAGCGAAAGGAGCTGGCGGAGCTGCGGAACAACGCCGAAGCCCTGCTCTACACCAGCGAGCGCGCGGTCGAAGAGTGTGCCGAGTTGGTAGACGCCGCAATCATCGAGGAGGTGCGCGACGACATCAACTACCTGCGGGAGTTGATCGATGGCAGCGGCGACGCGATCGCGATTCGCGATGCGCTGCAGCAACTGGAGACGAGCGCGTACAAGATCGCCACTGCCATGTACGGCGAGGAGATGGCCGAAGAGGCCGCCGCCGACGAAAGCTAGCAGGAGTGAATGCCCATCAGGGGTGGATCCGGGCGCGGCCGTCGTCTATCTATTGGGCATGTTGGAGTTGATTGAGCTGAGCGAGCTGCCTGCGGGCATGCCTATTCTGGTGGGGGGAAACCACGCGCTCAAGGTGCCCCAGGATCTCGCGGAGCGCTTCCGCCGAGGCGACTATGTGCTGGCGGTTACCGAGCCGCCACAGCTGCTGCTGGTGCCGAGGGCGGAGCAGGCAATCGCGGCGGCGGCGATCGACCGCGCCCACGATGCCTTTCACACCATGGCCAGTGCCAGCGATGAACGCATCTCGCGCTTTTACGAAGGCTTCGCGGAACGGCTTGCCGACGACGACGTGTGGGATGCCATCTATAACCAGAACCTGGAGGACGTGGCGGACGCTGAAAGGCGGGGGCGGTCCACTACACGGTTGGTCGCAAGTGACAAGCTTCGCAACGATATGATCGCCGGCCTGCGCGGTTGGATCGATGCACCCAGCAAGCGGGGCCAGGTGCTCGAGACCGTGGATCACGAGCGGTTCCGGATCGAGCTGGTCGGTGCGGCTTTGGGGGTCGTGGGCTTCGTGTTTGAGGGCCGGCCGAACGTCGTCGCGGACGCCACAGGTGTCCTGCGTGGGGGCAACACGGTGGTGTTCCGCATTGGCCGTGATGCCCTGCGAACCGCCCAAGCCATCATGCAGCTGGCCCTAACCCCGGCGCTCGAGGCGGCCGGGCTTCCCACGGGAGCGGTTTCACTTGTCGAGAGCTGCGAGCATGCGGCGGGCTGGGCCATGTTCAGCGATACACGGCTAGGACTGGCGGTGGCGCGCGGATCGGGACCCGCCGTGGCGACCCTCGGCTCCTTGGCCCGCCAGGCCGGAATACCTGTCAGCTTGCATGGAAGGGGCGGAGCGTGGTTGATGGCCTCGGCGAGTACTCCGCCAAGTGAGCTCGAGGACGCGGTCTATCACTCGCTCGACCGCAAGGTGTGCAACACCCTCAACACCTGCTGCATTCCTCGCCATCGCGTCCGCGAGCTCTTGCCCGCCTTGCTGTCAGCGCTTGAGCGGGCCGGCAAGCGGCTCGGGCAGACCTACAAACTGCATGTCACCGAGGGGGACGAGGGTGCGGTTCCCGCGGTACTGTTCGAACGACGCGTGATGATCCGCCGGGCGGAGGGAGACGTCTCCGAACCCCAGGCCGTGACCATCCCCGAGTCGCGACTGGGGCACGAGTGGGAATGGGAGCAATCTCCCGAGGTCACGCTGAAACTCGTGGAGGGACTCGAGGAGGCGATCGCGCTCTTCAACCGCCATAGCCCTCAATTCGTCGCCTGTCTGCTCAGCAGCGACCAGGCGGAGCATCGGCGGTTCTACGATACGGTCCAAGCACCCTTCGTCGGGGATGGGTTCACGCGTTGGGTCGACGGCCAATACGCGCTCAAGCGGCCCGAACTCGGCCTGTCCAACTGGCAGTCGGGGCGCCTCTTCGGCCGTGGGGGGGTGCTCAGCGGCGACACGGTCTATTCGGTGCGCACGCGGGCGATCGGGACGCGCGGCGTCGGCCGCTAGCCTCACGCTCAGATGGACAGCCGGAGGTTGACGTGTACGGGAAGGATCGTGGACCCGAGGAGCTCGGAGTCCTTTGCCAAGGTCGCCCAGACGTCGCGTTGGCCTCGAAACAACCCGACAGCGTTGATGCCGGCTCCGAACGCGAACCCGGGTAGCAACTCCAGGTTCAGGCCCAGGGCCATGCGGGCAGCGATGCCACTTTGCCCGTTGACGGTCATCGACGGGGCCGCATAGGAAGCGCCTGGTCCGACTCCGAGACCGAGATACAGCTCCAGCCTTTCGCCGGCCAACAGCAGATCGATCGCACCAATGACGCTAACCACGTCGGCAGGATCACGTACTTCGTGACGTAGTTCCGCAGGGCATGGAAGCAGCCCGAGGCGTAGCGATGCGGGCCCCGCCCTAGCGACACGGGCGTCGGACACCGTGCGCACAAAACGCATCAGCCCTGGCTCCGGCGGAGGCGCCGGGATCAGCCAACCATACTCCCTCTGGGCCGTCAGGGCCTCCTCTCGAGCCCTCGTCGCGGAGGAATCCGTGAGCCCGCGGGCCACCCGCTCGATGAGCATGCCAAGTTGCTGTCCCGAGGCCCGCTCGGGCAGCCAACACCCGGCGGAGACGAAAAGGATGACCAGCGATAACCCGACGCGCGACTGCATACTCCTCGAAGGCCTACCATTTTGGGTTAGCAGATTCCGCGATCGGAATCCGCCCTAAAGTCTTACGGATGATACACCGAGTCTACGGGTGGGTCCTGACCGCGCGGTCAGATGAACAGCCGGGCAAGGTCGGCGGCATCGGTCTCGCTCGCCGCGACGAGGGTCTCCGCGTCAGGTAGCGACATCCCGAAGCGCTCGACTGCGACCTCGATGACCGACTCGGCACCATAGTCGCGCTCAGCATCGGTCAGCGTACCCACGGCAGTCACGCTGGGCAGGTCGGTCTCATCCCAGACACCGTGGTGGGCACCGATCGCCCGCATGACCTGGCTCGAGAAGCGCCACTCCTGACACATCCAAGCACCCACCATGGCGTGATCCCAGCCAAACCGTTGGCGCTCCAGAGCCGCAAGATCCTGCCGCTCCTGGCGCCAGGCTTCCAGCACGGCCCCGTATTCGGCCCCCTTGACCTCCGCCAGCAGTGGCACTGCCATGTCCTGCAGCAGGGCGGCCGTGAAGCTCTCGCTGCCCCGCCGGGGGTCGATGCGCTGGGCAAGGCTGCGTGCGATCGTGGCGCGCCGCGCGGCCCCGCACCAAAAGCGGTGCCCGTCCAGTTCCGGAATCGTTGGCTTGGGGAGCGCACCGCCGACGGCGACCGACAGCAGCAGCGCCTCTACCTGGCCGCGGCCGAGCAGGGCGATCGCGTGGGCGGCGCTGTTGACCGGCGCCGTGAGGCCATAGCAGGCGGAGTTGGCGATGCCCAGGAGCTTGACGCTGGTGCCCGGATCCGACTCCAGCACGGCCGCCACCTCCGCGGCATTTGCATCGGGATTGCGCACCTTTTCGAGGGCAGACATCAGGACCCCGGAAAACGAGGGCAGGGTGTATTCGGCCAGGGGTGCCGCAAGCAGGCCGCGGCTCTCGGGGGTGCGCTTCGGTGGTGGGATCGGAAGGGAATGGGACACGATCAGGAAAAAACGACCTTCCCGCGCGTAGCTTGAGGCTCAACGTGCCCCCTCAACCACCCTTGGCGAGAACCTCACCAGCGCCGGTCTCGCTCGATCACTGCTCGATCGTCGAGGGGTCGATGCACACCTGTAGGTTGGTGAGCAGCTGACTATTCGCGCACACGGTTCCATTCGGACAATCCGGCTCGACCTGATGGCAAGCGATCCGCTGGCCACCACGGTAGTCGCAGTTCGCTTCGCAGGTGAACTCGACGTAGGTGTTGCCCTGTAGGGTGCCACAGCACACCTGGCCATCGTCGCAGTCCTCGGGACCGTCGCAATGCGCCTCCAGGGTGCTGCAATTGCTGAGACTACAGTCACAGCTGGCGGTCGCGTCGATGCACGAGTCTGTCATCAGGCTGCGCACGCAGCACTTCTGGCTGCCAAGCTCGCAGGTGATGGGCAGGCCCACCCCACACGACGTCCCGACCTCGGGAGGCGGGTCGTCGATCGCAGCGTCGTCAAGGCCGGCGTCGGGCCCTCCCACGCCCGGATTGAGTGAATCGTCCTCCATGGCCCCTCCGTCCAACTCGAGCGAGCCCGTGGAGCCGTCCGGAGAGCCGAGGTCCGGCATCATTGTGCCCATCATACCGGTCAACATGGCCATCGGCGCCTGCGTCGACGGGTTGTCCGGAGGCAGAAGCGGGTCCGTTCCCGCAGCCGGACCCTCAGGAACACGTGGTGGGCAGCCGGTGCACGGACCGAAGCCATTGCCCGCCGCTGAGCACAGCTGCATCCCCATACCCCCAGCAAGGCAGGGGCACGGTCGAGCAACGTTGGGCATGCAGGTCGGGCCCTCGACGGCCTGCGGCTGCGCGGTATTCGACTCAGCGCCACTCCCACAACCAACCGCCAAGAGCAACGGAAGGACCGAGACCATCAGGGCGACGCGATACATCAAGCGCCCCATGCTCATAGTGTCATCCGCTCGCTTGTGTCGAATGCCACAGTGCTGGCGCCCACATCCGGCACGAACCACACCCCCGCGTCACCTTCGCTCATGGGAAGGAAGTAGCTGTCACTATCCGAATCGATGGCGACGCCGTCCGCATCGAACAAGCGTACCTGGCGGCGCTCCTCTTCTCCCCCAGGCGGCTCATCGAAGAGCTGCCGACCAACCACTTCCCGGCCACCGTCGTCGCGCTGAAGAATCCGCAGGTAGGCTTTGGACTGAGCTCGGCCGGGTACCCTGCCAAACTGTAGGTTGAGGTAGCGAACGCGTTCGAAGAGCTTCTGGAAATTGAAGTCGCTGATGAAGGCCGGATTGCAGTAGCTCATCATGTCGTAGTGTTCATCGGGTTCCTTGAGGGTTCGGCTGCTCAACCCGAAGCCCCACGACCCGATCTTGGCCTCATCGTACGGGAATGGGCCGCCCCGGACACCACATGGAGCGTGGGGCAAACCAAGCGAATGCCCTAGCTCGTGGGCCATGATGAAACCACTCTGCCCACCTTCGAATCCGAGACCGACCGAACAACGTCCGTAGTTCGCGGCCGGGCCGGGAAGAAACGAGATGCCTGCAACCCCACCGCCATACTGTCGGGCACTCGCGCGCGGAGCGATCAGCCCGTAGTAGAGAATCTTGGGATCGGGTGACTCACGATTCCGAAGCTGGCAGTGCGAATCAAGCCACGTTTGCCAGCCGGAGTTCGGCCCGATCTGCCGGCTATAGTCTACCGGATCATGCATCTCGAACTCGATCTCGCTAATCGGGTAGTACGCGTAGATGTACGAACGGTAGAGGTCGAGTTGCTCGTCGCTCAGATCGGGCAGGCGCCCGGAACCATCTCCCTGATAGCGATAGGGGACGAGCATCACGCGCAACGGCCCGGCGTTGCGTGGGCTAAGGGGCTCGAGGGCGTCCTCTTCGGCGGGGTATCGAGCCCCATCGTCGATCGTACCCGTCGCCTGGGCCGGATCGAGTTCGCGCAGAGTCACCGCCCACTGCACGTCCTCCGTGATGCTGCCCGCCGGGACATCGAAGTTGATCGTGCTCTCGAGCGACGCTTCGTCCGACTCACCGCTAACGCGTTGCTGAACCCGCAGGGGCTCCGCCGCGCTCTCCGCTGACAGCAGGGTCAGTTCCGCTTCGATTTCGCGCGGAGTGAAGTCCGACAGCGGCTCAACGTAGACGCGCACGAAAGCTTCCTTGCCGACGATCACGGGCGCGTTGCGCTCGATGACGGCCTGCCCATCCTGGACGAGCGGCACCTTGACCGCCTGATACAAAGCGACCTCGGTGATGCGGATATCGCGGGCGCGCGGATCGGGCGGAGGCGGGGGCGGGGTCTGTTCGACAGGCGGCTCGGGCGCTGCACCAACCGGACCCGAGTCACCACTCGGCGGCGTGGGATCGAGGTCGGGACCGGGGAAGTCCGGAGAGGCCCCCCAGTCGCCAGCCGGTGCCATACCTGCCGCAGAGCTTGCTCCTGGAACCGTAGCTTGACCCGGAGCTTGGCCCGAAGCCTGACCCTCGGCCGGGGGGCACTCACAGGAACCGAGTGCCAAGCCACCAGGCTGACAGGTCGCGACACCCTGGACTCCCGGACCGCACGCACAGGGATCAACTTGGCCCGGTAGACAAGCCGCGGCGTATCCCGGCGAAACCAGCATCGGAGACTCGGGCTCCGCCGAGCATCCGCCGGCGACGCTGGCTAGCACCGCCAAGGCCCCAATATGGAAGCGGCAAACGATCTCTGCTCTCGTCATGTAATCAACCATCCCGCGTGAGCGCACACTGACAATGGGTGAAACGTCTAGACTGTGCAGCAACATGCACTTTTGTCCAAACGCCCCTGCCGGGTACTACCCGGACATCCGGTCGGATCACGCGCGCTCGGATCATTTGTGAGAACCGGAACAGCCTTTGGTTTCAATATTGCGTTCCGCGGGGAATGGAAATGTCCGGGGTATAGGCACTCGAGGACAAAGCGCCGCCAGAAATCAGCTCGGGCACCGACTCTCGGGTGCGCGGCGGGTACGGCCACCGGATCTCGCAGGCAAAGCGGCTTGGGCGGAGCACCGAGCCCGTATGCATAAAGGGATTGTGGATGCTTGCGGAGGCGTGGGGACCCTCGAACCCGGGCTGCGGCGGCCCGCGCGCCCGGCCGGCTATGCACCCGTCCCCGGCCCCAGCAGGGTCGGCTCCCGCTGGAGCTCGACGCCGAAGCGTCTGCGCACGCCGACACGAATCACCTCGGCCAGCGCCAGTAGCTCCCCGGTTGTACCGCCACCGTGGTGGACGAGCGCAAGGGTATGCCGGCTTGAAATGCCCACGGCGCCCCTCCGCAACCCGCGCTGGAACCCGGCGCGCTCGATCAGCCAGGCCGCCGACAACTTGCACCGACCAGCGCCAATGCCAAAACAAGGCACATCTGTCTCGCGTTCGACCAACCCCTCGACGAGCGCCTGGCGCACCAACGCCTCGGCACGCTCCGCGGAGATCACCGGGTTCACGAAGAACGAACCTACACTCCGCCTGTTCTCATCGGAGACGCCTTCGATCACCATGGATTTGGCACGCCGCAGCGACAGCACCGCCGCGCGCACATTGGCCAGGGTGGCCTCCGAGCCACACGCCAGCCGCTCGGCCAACTCAGGGTATCGGATCAACCCCGCTCCCCCCTGGGTCAGCGCGTAGGTAACCGCGACGACCACGAATCGATGAGGATCGCGCTTGAGCCGGCTGTCTCGGTACCCGAAGCCACAGCGATCCGAGCCCAATGTATCAAACTCGTTCCTTTCGCGGTCGAAGACGTCGATGGAATGAATAACCTCCGATACTTCACGGCCATAGGCGCCAACATTCTGGATCGGCGTGGCACCGACCAGCCCCGGGATGCCGCTGAGGCACTCGAGACCCGCAAGCTCGCGGCCTACCGTGGCTGCAACCAGCCCTTCGAAGGGCTCCCCCGCCTGGGCCTTGACCAGCACGAGCCCGGAGCGCCCTGGTGCCGCCTCGTATGCGATCCCCCGTAGCCGCAGGACAATGGTGAGGCCTGGCAGGCCCGCGTCCGGCACAAGCACGTTGCTGCCGCCACCCAGGCACGTGACAGGCTCCCCGCGCTCCGCTGCCCATGCGAGGGCGGCTCGCAACTGATCCCGGGAAGTCACCAGGCACAGGTGTTCCGCCGCCCCTCCCAGCTCCATAGTCGTGTAGGGCGACAGGGCCACATCGCGGCGTATCTCAGGCTGATCCGGACCCATCGTGTCCAAGCCTACCCCTTTTCCTGCATGCGTTGACCTGCGGAACAGGAACCAGGGGCCGCGGACCCATCGCCCTGCCGTCCGAGGCGCGCCGTCCTGGAGACCACCCCAGATCCAGAACGACCCGCGTACTCCCAAACCCGACGCTTTTTGAATTCGCCGGGCGACTTGACTATCGTCAGCCGAGGTCACAGAAGGCTCGGTGAATCGTCGCGTGTCGATCCGGGCCACAGTAGGTCGCCGCGGGACCACCCCTCGGGACCAGAATCCCGTGTCAGCAGTGTTCAGTATGAATGTTATCCTTTACGATACAACGTTGCGTGACGGCACCCAGGGCGAGGACGTACAGATGTCGGTGGCGGACAAACTGCAAGCCACCGAGTTGCTCGACGAGTTGGGGGTCGGCTACGTGGAAGGCGGTTGGCCCGGCTCCAACCCGCGCGACGAGGCGTTCTTCGACCAAGCCCGCCGACTCTCGCTTGGGAGAGCCCGTCTGACAGCGTTCGGCATGACGCGCCGGTCGGGCACCGCATGCGAGGATGACCCAAGCCTGCAGGCACTGATTCGGGCGGAAGTGCCCGTCCACACGATCGTCGGCAAGGCCTGGAAGTTCCAGGCGACCGCAGCCCTCAAGATCTCGCCGGCGGAGAATCTGGACCTGATCGCCGAGACCATAAGTTATCTAAGGCGATACGCAGACGAGATCATCTTCGATGCGGAGCACTACTTTGATGGCTTCGTGGATGAGGAAGGCTATGCGCTGAGCGCCCTGCGGGCGGCGGAGGAGGGCGGAGCAAGTTACCTGGCGCTTTGTGATACGAACGGGGGCCGGCTGCCCGAAGAGATCGAAGCCGCCGTTCGTCGAACAGGGGAAGCGACGACCCGCCCGCTTGGGATTCACACACACAACGATGCCGAGTTGGCGGTGGCCAATGCCCTGGCTGGAGTGCGCGGGGGCGCGACGATGGTGCAAGGGACGATCAATGGGTACGGAGAACGGTGCGGCAACGCCAACCTCGTTTCCATCATTCCCGCCCTGGTGCTCAAGATGGGGATCCCCGTCGTCACGCCACACCAGCTCTCACGACTGCGTCAGGTCGCGCGCACCCTTGACGAAATCACCAACCGAACGCCGTGGGCATCCCAGCCCTATGTCGGCAGGAGCGCCTTCGCCCACAAGGGCGGGATGCACGTCGACGCGATCAAGAAAAACCCCCGTACCTACGAACACATCGAGCCCGAACGGGTCGGCAACCAGCGGCGCATCCTGATGTCGGATCTGTCCGGCAAGGCGAACGTGCATATGAAAGCCCGCGAGTACGGGATCGAGCTGGATCCGCGCGGTCCGGAAGCCGCCAGAATCCTGCAGCGCCTCAAGGAGCTAGAAAACCGCGGATACCAGTTCGAGAGCGCCGGCGCCTCGTTCAAGTTGGTGGTCGAAGCGGCCCTGGGTCGCCGCCCGACGTTCTTCGGCCTTCGGGACCTCCAGGTGCGTGCGGGCTTCGGCGAGAAGCACCCCGAAGCGATCGAGGGCGAGACCAGCGCCCACCTCGAAATCGCGGTGGGTGACCAGATCGCCTTCACCACCGTACGCGGCAACGGCCCCGTCAATGCTATGGACGTGGCTCTTCGCAGCCTGCTGGACAAGTTCTATCCCCAGCTCGATGACACCCGGCTTGTCGACTATAAGGTCCGGGTGATGACAAGCGGAGACGGGACGGGCGCAGTGGTTCGCGTGCTGGTGCAATCCTCAGACGGCGAAGAGGTCTGGGGCACCGTCGGCGTCAGTCCGAATGTGATCCACGCCAGCTGGGAAGCCCTGGTCGATGCACTGACCTACAAGCTGATCAAGGAGGGCGTGACTCCGTTGCCTACGCGTGGCTCGCCCCACCCACGAGCTCGCGAAACCGCCGCCGAGCCACCCATCCAGACAATCGGTCAGCCATCGCGCGGGGGATCATCAGAAGTCCACGCGGAGCCCCAAACGGAGGCGCCTGGCGCCGAACAGCTGCTCGAGCCCTAGGATGACCTCGCACAAAGCCCCATAGAACGCCCATCGTTCATCCCGGACAAGAGGGATCTCAAAGTGGACAATCACGTACGCATCTTCGACACCACCCTACGCGACGGCGAGCAATCTCCCGGTGCGACCATGACCCTCGAGGAAAAGCTCCGCATCGCTCGCAAGCTAAGCGATCTCGGTGTGGATATCATCGAGGCCGGATTCCCGGCCGCCTCGCCTGGGGAGCTCGCATCCGTGCGTCAGATAGCGTCTGTCGTGGAGCGGGGCGAGGTCGCGGCCCTATGCCGCACGCGCGAGCCCGACATCGAAGCCGCCTGGAAGGCCATTGGCAGCGCACGCCACCCACGCCTGCACGTATTCATTGCCACCAGCAAGCTGCACATGGAACACAAGCTCAAGATGTCGGCCGAGGACGTGCTCGAGGAGATCGCACGCGGGGTCAAGAGCTGCGCCGATCATTGCAGGAGCGTGGAGTTTTCCGCCGAAGACGCCACCCGGACCGACCTTTCGTTCCTCAAAGAGGCTTTCGCGTGCGCGATCGAGCACGGTGCGACGACCCTCAATATCCCGGATACGGTCGGGTACACGATGCCCGCCGAGTATCACGAGATCGTGGCAGAGGTGATGGAAGTGGTGGGCGACCGCGACGTGGTGGTGTCTACGCACTGCCACAACGACCTCGGCCTGGCGGTGGCCAACTCGATCGCAGCCATCGCGGCGGGCGCGCGCCAGGTGGAATGTTGCGTCAACGGCATCGGCGAACGGGCGGGCAACGCGGCCCTCGAAGAGATCGTCATGGCGCTCAAGACCCGCAAGGACCTCCTGGGCTGCGACACCCGCATCCATACTCGGGAGATCATGAATGTGAGCCGACTCGTAAGTCAGGTCACTGGGCTGCACGTAGCAGCAAGCAAGCCAATCGTCGGACGCAATGCCTTCGCCCACGAATCGGGCATCCACCAACACGGCATGCTCAAGAACCGAAACACCTACGAGATCATGCTGCCGGAGGACATCGGCCTTGAGGAGAGCAAGCTGGTCTTGGGCAAGCACTCGGGAAAGGCAGCGCTCGCCAATCGACTCGATGAGCTTGGATATCGGCTGCCGCAGGCAGAGCTCGTCAAGGTATTCGAGCGCTTCAAGGCGCTTGCGGACAAGAAGAAGAACATCTACGACGCCGACCTGATCGCACTTGTAGCCGACGACCTTGGTGGCGACCACGTTCGCTATACGCTCAAGTCGGTGGCCTTCAGCGGGGGCACGGGACAGGCGCCTCAAGCGACGGTGGTCGTCGCGGATGACGACGGCGAACACGCCTCGGAGGGCACTGGCAACGGCCCGGTGCACGCGGTGATCGACGCCCTGAAAGGCGCTACGAACCAGCGGGAGGTGGTGATGACGGAGTATCGGATCGATGCCCTCAGCGGCGGCTCGGATGCTCAAGGACGCGTAACTCTGTCGATCGAGGCCGATGGGCTGGTGAGTCGCGGTCAAGCGACCGATATCGACGTGGTGATGGCCAGTGCCAAGGCCTACCTGGCCGCCTTGAATCATCGGGTTCAGCAGCAGGCGAGCGTACACCGCAAGGTCGCAGGGGTCTGACGAACGGCGGCACCTGAACGCGACCGCGCATGTGAATCCACCAGGATAGATCTCAACCCGGACCGGGGTCTTTGCTACAGTGCGCCGCCATGGACAGACGAATCTCAACATGGTCAGTGACACTGTGCCTGGTCTGTGTGGCCGGACTGGCGTGCGCCGCACCGGGCGAAACGGGAGCGCCAGCAAGCGGGGCTACCAGTGGTGGAACCCAGGTCCAGCAAGACACCCCGCCAAGCCCCGATGTCGTCGGCCAAGAGGTCGCATATGACGTGGGCGGCGTCACACTCAAAGGGTACCTCGCCTGGGACCGCGGACGAGCTTCGCCACGCCCCGGCGTCGTGGTGGTGCACGAGTGGTGGGGACACAACGAGTACGTACGAACGCGCGCGCGGATGTTGGCCGAGCTGGGCTACACGGCGCTGGCGATCGACATGTACGGCGACGGGAAGAGCACCCAACACCCGGAGGAGGCCAAGTCGTTCATGCAGGAGGCCACCAAGGACCTGGATGTGGCGAGGGCGCGTTTCGTCGCGGGACTCGAGTACTTGAAGGCCCACGAGACCACCGACCCCGAACGCGTGGCCGCCATCGGCTATTGCTTTGGAGGCGGGGTTGTCCTGCACATGGCGCGTGCGGGCATCGACCTGGATGCGGTCGCCAGTTTCCACGGTTCGCTCGCCACCAAGACGCCGGCTGAGCCGGGCGCGATCACCGCTCAGGTACTCGTCATGACCGGGGACGCGGACCCGTTGATACCGGCTGGAGAAGTAGCCGCTTTCGACCAGGAGATGAAGGAGGCGGGCGCGCAGTACGAGATCATCAAGTATCCGAGCGCAACGCATGCGTTCACGAACCCAGGCGCCACCGCCCTCGGCAAGGCAACGGGGGTGCCACTCGCATACAACGAGGCGGCAGACGTGGATAGCTGGCAACGCCTCCAGGAGCTGCTCCACACCACCTTCAACGCCCGCGAACCCAGTGCCGAACAGAAGGGGCAGGCGCTCGCAGCGGCGACCGCCAGAGGTGAGCTGGCCCGGCTGGAAGCCGCGGCAACGACGGAGAAGGCACGCTGGACAGATGGGCTGCGTGCAGAGGCCAGGGCCCTGGCGGAAGCGACGTACCCCGACGTGGGAGGCGCGCTCAAGAAGATCCTCTCCAGTCCCCACCGAATGCCCGGGAACCGTGAACGCGACGTCCACCGACATCCTGAAGAAACCCTCAAGTTCTTGGGCATCAAGCCGAACATGACGATCTTCGAATACGGGCCAGGGGCAGGCTGGTACACTGAGTTGCTGGCTCCGATGCTGGCAGCCCAGGGCAAGTTGGTCGTGAACAACGGCAACCCCGACGGCCCGCGGGACCAGCGCGGAACGTACTATGCCAAGAGGCTCCAGCTGTTCCTTGACAAGGCGCCCGAGGTCTACGGCAAGGTTCAGGTCGTGCAGGTCGACGACATCACCAAACCTGCACTGGAACTCGATGGAAGCCTGGACGCTGCACTGGTCGTTCGGGGCTTTCACGGATGGAAGCGTCGCGGAGCCGCGGGCGCTTGGCTGGTCGAGTTGCACAAGGCGCTCAAGCCCGATGGCATCCTGGGTGTCATCCAGCACCGGGCCGCTCCCGACGCCGACCCGAAGAAATCGGTCGAGCGCGGTCGCTTGCCGGAAAAAGCGGTGATCGACGAGATCGAGGCGGCAGGGTTCAAGCTGGTCGGCAAGTCCGACGTGAATGCCAATCCCAAGGACACCCGGGATCACCCGGCGGGGGTTTGGACGCTTCCTCCGACCCTGCGACTGGGCGACAAGGACCGCCAGAAGTACCTAGAGATTGGCGAAAGCGACCGCATGACCCTCAAGTTTGTCCGGATCGATCAACAGCCCTGAATCGCACGGTCCGGCTCGTTCGGGCTAGCCCGGATGATTCATGAACTCTGCGTCGGATCGCGCAGGGATTCGGCTTCAC
>JAPPOR010000273.1 GCA_028817905.1 Myxococcales bacterium | reverse complement strand
TCCCGCCGCTGGGCATTGCGCCGCCGGGCATTGCGCCGCCGGGCATTGCGCCGCCGGGCATGGAGCCGCTGGGCATGGAGCCGCTGGGCATGGAGCCGCTGGGGGTGCTGTTCTCGGCCATCATCCCGGTGACCGGATCCATGTTCGTCCCGGTTCCGCCGCTGCCGCCGGAGGGCATGGAGATCATCTTCTTGCCGCCGCCACCGCTGCAGCCGTTGACCATGTTCATCACAAACAGGGTGGTGGCCATGCCGCAACTGCTCGCCATGAACTCACGTCGATCGACGCCGTGCTTGCGCGAGATCTCTTCGGCCTTTTCGTTCACCAGCTTGCGAATGAGCTGCTTCCGCTTGTTGTCGGGCCACCAGCCCTCGCCATTGGTGAGCGGCCCGGCCGCAATCGGCAGCCGCAGCGGTGGTTCGATGTCCGTCTTCTTCAATCTTCGAAGCCACGGTAGGCGCTTAATCATTTCCAACCCTCTTTAGGAGATGACCCACAATTGGGTCCATGGTTCCCGACGTCGACACGGTGACGCATATCACCCCATATCTGACGGGAGTGTGCACCATGGAGGGGGTCATCGGGGGGTCGGAAGGTGGTTTTTTTGAGGCCTGCCTTGGGCCGGTATCTAGCCCCGACAAATGCGGATCATCATAGGACAATTTTCTGTTTCTGAGCCCATATCGGCATCCCTGTTTTGGGTATGTCCTGTCAGAGCGTTGAGCCGTTTAGTCAAAAGAGATACTGAAAAAGCAAAGTAATTTCAACAGATCGATGAAAGGATCCGGCTTTTATTATGCAATTGAGGTCAATCTGCTTTGGGCCGTAGGGACCGTTGACAAGATGACTAGGACAGGGAAAAGAGGGAGTGATCTCGCACAAATCGTGACGGAGGCGGCAATGGGTACTTGGGAAAAGTTCGCGGCAGCATCATGTCTGCTCGCGCTTACGTGCTTGGGGTGTTCGCAGGACGCAGGGAGCGAACCGGCACAGCCAGCGATTTCGCAGCCGGCCCCCATGGGGCAGAGCATGCAAACAGCCACCACGCAGACCGCTGGCCAACAGCAGGCGGCGAGCGGAGCACCGGCAGCCGGAGCGGGCGCGATGGCCGCCCCGGCCGGTCCTGGGAACACGACGCCGGCGGCAGCACCGGCCGGTGGTCCAGCGGGTGCTCCCGCGGGCAACACGCCAGCGCCGGGACAGGCGGGCAACCCGCCCGGAGCCGTGACACCCACGCCCGTGGACATGCAGCCGGGCATGGGCCCGATGGGGCCTGACACCGAAATGATTCCCGAGCTGGCCCCGGGAGAGTTTCCGGATCCCCGTGGCACCTGTGAGGGTCTCGACACGGGGTGGCCGGGTGACGACACGTGTATGGCGCCGCCGCCTGAGGGCGAGGGCATGCAGATCCACATCGGCCCGGCCGACTACAACAACGTCGGTGCCTACGAGTTCGGTCCAGGTCGCGAGACGTCCGAATGCGTGAACTTCACGACCCCGAACTCCGAGGACGTCTACTACCAGGGTTGGGTGCTGAGCGGCCGCCCGGGTACGCACCACATTATCAACACCATGTACCGGACTCCGAATGCGGGTGGCGGGTCAAACTTCACCGTGTGCCGCGACCCCGGAACGGGCACCAACGCGGACATCATCGCGAACCTGCCCGGGGCCTCGAAGCCGTACATGCCGCGCGCCCCAACGGCTCCGGAGAACGCCAACTTGGGCGCGCAGATTCCCGCCAATACCGCTTCCCAGGCGGACATGCACTACTTCAACTTCACGGACGAGCCACTGCTGCGCGAGTTCTGGCTGAACATCTACTTCGTGCCCAAGGAGCAGGTGACGGAGGAGTCGAACGGCATTCGTGCCATGGGCGGGCTCTCCTGGACGGTCCTGCCGATCCCACCGGGAAGCGATCAGGTCTACAAGTACGAGTGCCCGATCACCTCTTCCGGCCGCATCATTCAGCTGCTTGGCCACTACCACGCCCACGGCAAGCGCTTTACGTCCCATCTCCGCAAGGCTTCCGGCGAGCGCGTCAAGGTTTTCGAGATGTACGACTACCTGGAGCCCAAGATCTTCCACTACAACTCGGTGACTGAGAACCCGGGCTTCTCGGACAACGCCGCGGGTGCGTTCAGCGGTCTTCTGGAAGTCAACGCCGGTGACGTCATCGAGTGGGAGTGCCACATCGTCAACGACTCGAGTGTCGGGTTGAGGTACACCAACGAGGTTGAGTCGGGTGAGATGTGCAATCTCTGGGGTGCCTCGGTCGGTCCGACCATCAACTGCGTGGTGCCGTAGCTGAGGCGCTGAGCGGGCGTTTGTTAGCCCGGCTGTGAGTTGACGCAGACTCTCGGCCGGGCTTTCCTCCATGGATCGACCTTTGCGGTCGGGTGTACTAGGGTAGGCGGTGTGACGACGCAGCGGTCTGGTTTCGCGGCGGCGGCGATTTTGGGTGTCGCCGTTGTCGGGCTTCTAATCTGGTTGGTGAGCGCATCGGGTCCCTCCGACGCGCCGCAAGCGATGGGACCCGAGGAGGGTGCATCGGAGGCACTGGTTGCCCCGCCCGTTCGGCCCACGCCGCCGGTTGCCACCGGCAACAAGGCAGCGGCCAAGGATGCGCCTGCCGAAGCACCGGCGCAGCCGCCGTCGCGTGGCGAGAACGACCTGTTTGCGGGCGAAATGCCCGATTTCATGGCCGAGCTGCACATCCGGGTCATCGACGGCAAGCGCTTGTCGGCTTCACATCAGAAATCGCTGTATGAGTGGGGTCAAGAGCACAAGGACGATGCGCGCCCTCAGCTGCTGCTCGCCTGGGACTCGATGAACCGGGATTGGGATGGGATCGCCGTGCGGCTGTATCGGATGGCGTTTCGGGCGGACCCGCGTGCCAAGGAAGACCCGACGATGCTGCGCGACCTGCTCAAGGTGCTCGCGTCGCACGACCACGTGGAGTATCGCGAGGCTTCAGAGATCATCGAAGAGGCCTTTGGCGCCGATGCGCTTCCAAACGTGGAAGAGCGCATCGAGGCGATGCGCACGGCGGGCAAACCCGACTCGGTGCGCCGGCTCGAGAAGCTTAAGGAGCGTCTGTCAGGCTGACAGCTTGCGCCATAGCAACCAGGCGACCACGGGAAGCGCCATCGGTAGGACCAAACCCGGCCCCGAGAGGCCCACCGGCATGAGCGCAGCGCCGTTGGCCGCCAGTGCGCCCGCATAGCACGCGTTGCCGATGCTGGCGGCCAGCATGAACCGGCCGAACCCCATCCGCTCGGCTCCCGCCGCGATCGCGACCGCTTCGGCCAAGACGGGCACCGGACGACTCAAGAACGCCACGGACATGGCTGGGGCGCTCGGGACGTCGGCTGCGAAACGGGCGGGTAACAGGCGGCCCAGGGCGTAGCCGAGGGCGCTGCCTGCGGACAGGCCGGCAAGTCCGAACCCAAAGCCTGCCACAAAGCCCAGGCGTGCCCCGAGCAGTGCACCGATCACACTCGAGGGGATGGGCAGCAGCAAGTCACTCGCTAGCAGGACGGCGCCAGTGGCGCCGAACGGCAGGGCGTCCCCGGAGCTCGCCTGCAACCACGCATCGCCCGGTAGTTCCCCGATCACGACGAACGGGACGATGGGTATCAGCGCCGCACCGACGAGCACGGCGGTGATCCGCAGGGCGGGTGACGTCCGAGGCAGGGCGGGCTCCGGGGTCCTATCCTGGCAGCGCCTCGGCCTGGGAGGAGAGCGACTTGAGTTCGCTCATGCTCATGTCCCGCTCCTCCTGATAGGCGATGCCGACCACTCCGCGGATGTTGCCCGCGCCGTCGTGGATCGGAATGGCCACGGCGGCCTGGGCGGCTACCGCCTTGGCGCCGGGGCGGACGTCTCCGCTGTCATCGGTCTTCAGGTTGCATGTCGTCACTGGCTCGTCCCGTTCCCAGGCCAGGCCCGCCATGCCCTTGCCACGCGGTATCGTGGCGGTGACCGCCTTGACCTTGTCCGGGATGTTGACGGACGCCTGCAATTCCAGCGCCTCGCCGCCCCGTAGGTGGATCGTGCCGGCAACGCCTCCGTTGTCGCGCACGAATGCCTCCAGCCACTGCTCCATGTCCGCCATGCGCCCAGTGTGCCACAAACTCCCGTGGCGGCCCACCTGCCCCGGTTTGCGCCGATGCAACTGGTGGGCTTGTGACGCAAGTGGATTTGGGAGGTTGATAGGGGGCGCTCATCCCCCCGCCCAACGAGACACGTGACCCAGGCGCCACCTGCAACCACTGTCGCGTGCAGCTCATCCCTGGAGCGCGCCAGCGCGACCTAGCGACCTTGTCCAGGCGCATCCGATCAAGGCTCCGCGATCAACTTGACTCAAACCTCCACGAAACGTTGACTCAAGGTCGTTCGCGGGGTCCGCCCCAGCCTGACGAGGCACCGGGGGGCCGTGGACTACGAAGACGACCTTGCCACGTGTCTGTGGAGGCAAAGCCAGCCGCCTATCACTGCCTGGAGCACCGCAGGTGGGACTTACTCCCCTTGACCCGCGGCGCATCGCAGCAAGAACTACCTCGACCAAACTTGATTCAAATGCTCACGATCACCCCCGTCAAGGGGACTAGA
>JAPPOR010000744.1 GCA_028817905.1 Myxococcales bacterium | reverse complement strand
CCTACGTCGCTACACCCCAAGTGTCCACATGGGCCGATCCGGGTGTCCACGTGCCGGCGAAACGGGTGTCCACGTCACGCGAAATACGCAGGCTGTGGTTGCATTCGAGTTGGCGCGGGAGCTACGCCGCCGTCGTTGTCGACAACCTACACACCTGTTCGTCGGCGCGCGCCGGGCGCCGCATCTTTCGGGCCGAAGCTCGTCCATCCACAAACTTCCAGACCAACAGTTCATCGAGCAGATAAACGCGCGGTACGAGCCGCTCCCTAAGGCTGCCCTCCAGGACCCGGAGATGCTCCGTCTCGTGCTGTCCCCGATCCGAGCGGACATGCGGGCCTTGGAAACCTACGTATTCCGAGAGGAACCAAGGCTCGAGTTTCCGATTACCGTGTTCAGTGGGAGTGCCGACGTGTCAGTCAGACCCGAGGAGGTCATGGCGTGGCGAGAACATACGTCCAAGGGCTTCGCTGCGAGAACGTTTCCAGGCGGTCACTTCCTTCTGAACGACTACGGGGCGCCGATCCTAGACTCGATTTGCGAGCAGCTGAGGACGGCGGCATCGAGAGGTCTACGTGGCTGAGGCAAATGCTGGGGGCCGCGGCACGCGCAATCGAACTGGCCGTCGGCACCCGACGGAGCAGGGCGAAGCTTCCCTACTGCAGCCAATTGCAGTTGTGTCGGCGGGGTGTCGGACGCCCGGTGATGTCGTCGACGCCCAAGGATATTGGAGACTTCTCGACGAGGGCAGAGATGCCGTGGGGCGATTTCCCGACCGGTGGACTGCGGATTCGTTGCATGCTTGGGATGCTCACGCCTTTGGCAAGCACCATGCGCTCGCAGGCGGCTTTGTCCGGGAGACGGAGAGCTTTGACGCTGGTCTCTTTGGAGTCTCGCCGCGGGAAGCGCGCGCGATGGATCCGCAGCAGCGGCTTGTGCTGGAGGTGGCTTGGGAGGCTCTGGAGCAAGCCGGAATCGTAGCGTCGTCCCTAAAGGAGTCCCTGACAGGAGTCTACACCGGCTCGATGGGATCCGACTACGCTCAGGGCCCCGCTGGTGCAAGGATGGCGGGCCGTTATCGAGTGACAGGCATGGCGAGTAGCATGTTGTCCGGTCGACTGTCGTACGTCTTGGGGCTTGGAGGGCCCTCGATGACGGTGGACACGCACTGCTCTTCATCGCTGGTGGCGTTGCATCTGGCGTGTGCTGGTCTGAGGCAGGGAGAGTGCGACCTGGCCTTGGCGGGAGGCGTGCAGGTAATGAGCACTCCAGCGACGTTCATAGAGATGGGTCAGATAGGCGCTACAGCCGCGGACGGTCGATGCAAGAGTTTTTCGTCGTCGGCGGATGGAGCGGGTTGGTCGGAGGGCTGCGGGATATTGGTGCTGAAGCGTTTGTCGGACGTGGTTGTTGGGGAGCGCGTGCTGGCAGTGATCCGAGGCTCAGCGGTAAACCAGGACGGTCGGAGTCAGGGGCTGACAGCGCCGAATGGACCGAGTCAGCAGCGTGTGATCCGCCAGGCGCTGGCGTCGTGTGGTTTGAGCGCATCGGACATTGATGCGGTGGAGGCCCATGGCACGGGCACGCCTCTAGGAGACCCGATCGAGGCGGGAGCATTGGGAGCGGTGTTTGGTCCTGGTCGCGACCCTGAGCGTATGTTGTGGCTAGGGTCATCGAAGTCGAACTTGGGACACACGCAGGCAGCGGCGGGTGTGCTGGGTACGATCAAGATGGTGCTGGCGCTGCAACACGAGCGTCTACCACAGACGTTGCATGCGGAGCATCCGAGCGAGCACATCGAGTGGGAGGGCAGTGGTCTTCGCCTGCTGCAGCAAGGGCAGGGTTGGGAGCGAGTCGCGGGTCGTGTTCGTCGAGCAGGCGTATCGTCGTTTGGGATCAGCGGGACCAATGCGCATCTGATAGTCGAGGAGGCGCCGCTCGAAGTGGCGGCTTGCACATCCGCAGCTATGGCCCCGGCCACTGCAGCGAGTCCACAGCAGGACGAGACGAGCCGCGACAGGTTGTGGCCTTTGGTGATCTCGGGGCAGACGGCGGCGGGGCTTTCGGGCAACGTGCTTCGTCTAGCAGAACACCTGGAGGCGCTTGGTGAGGAGCCACCGAGGCCGGGCGATTTGGCCTGGTCGCTTGTGAGCACGCGAAGTGCGTTGCCGGTAAGGCTCTCGCTGCCTGTTGGTGGGGCGGATGCCAAAGCGGGCTATCCGGCATTGCGCCAAGCCCTGTTGGGCTTCGCTGAACATGACCGAATGCCGCGATATGCCCATGTGACGCCGCAAGGGCATGTGGTGGGGAAGTTGGCGGTGCTGTGTAGCGGTCAGGGAAGTCAACGAGCGGGGATGGGTCGAGGACTGTACGGCCAGCCTGGGCTGGAAGCCTTCAGTGCAGCATTGGATGCGGCGATTGCGGCCTGCGACGGTCACCTTCAGGTGTCGTTGAGACAGGTGATGTGGTCAGCGGAGGATGATGGGGAGTTGGAGCAGACCCGCTATGCGCAGCCGGCGCTGTTTGTGCTGGAGACGGCCCTGTACCGACAGTGGCAGGCGTGGGGAGTGGAGGCGGAGCTGCTGTTGGGGCACTCGATAGGAGAGCTGGTGGCAGCCCACCTTGCAGGGGTGTTGAGCCTCGCGGATGCGGCGTTGTTGGTGTGTGCGCGAGGTCGTTTGATGCAGGAGCTGGCGACACCCGGTGGTGCGATGCTGTCTATTGAAGCGAGTGAAGCGGATGTGGTCGAAGCGCTCGAAGGGTTACCGGAGGAGCACTCGTCGGAGCTTGAGGTGTCGGGCTTGAACGGTCCGAAGCAGACGGTTGTTTCCGGAGCGGCAGCTTCGGTGGCAGAGCTCCATGCCCACTTTGAAGGGCTAGGCAACAAGAGCCGGTGGCTGAAGGTGTCGCATGCATTTCACTCCCATCAGATGGAGGGGATGCTGCAGGCGTTTGGAGAGGTGGCGGCCGCACTGCAGTACGAGCGGCCGAGCTGTCCGGTGCTGAGCAACGTGACGGGCCGGATAGCGGACCCGGACCAAGGTGAGTTGGTCAGCGCGCAGTACTGGGTGCAGCAGGTCCGTCAGGCGGTGCGTTTCGGTGACGGTGTGCATAGCGCGCTGCAGGCGGGCGCAACGGGCTTCCTGGAGTGTGGTCCACGGGGCGTGTTGTGTAGTTTGGTGCAAAGCAACCTGTCGGATTCGGTCGACGGTGAGCGGCGTGGGCTGGCGTTTGCCTCGTTACGTGGCGAAGACGAGGTGACGAGTCTGCTGAGTGCGCTGGGAGCTCTGCATGTGGCGGGGCACGCGGTTGAGTGGGGGCAAGTGTTTGAAGGTAGCGGAGTGCAGCGTGTGCAGCTACCGACCTATGCGTTTCAGCGGCAACGCTACTGGCTGCAGGCGGCGTTCACGTCGGAGGGTCAGTCGAACGGTTCTGCTGCGGTAGATGCTCCGTTGTGGGAGGCGGTAGAGGCCTCCGATGTGGAGGCTGTCAGTGAGTTGCTGGAGGTTCCGGAGTCGGAGCGTGCCCAGCTCGGCACTTGGCTTCCCCGTCTGGCGGCCTGGCATGAGCGGGCGAACGCAAGCGCCACAATGCAGAGCTGGCGCTACCAGGAGGCGTGGAAGCGATTGGAGCTAGCGGATTGGCGGGCAGCGGGTTCGGGTGCGTCCGAGGCTGCAGCAAGTGTCTGGCTGGTGGCCGAGCCCGAGCGGGAGGATGGATGGCCCGAGGCGCTGAGCGAGGCGTTGTGCATGAAGGGGGCGGAGGTAGAGCGTTACAGTGTTGACGAGGCTCTGGCGCGTCTTGTGGCAAGAGGCGAGCCGCAGTCCACGGGGCTGGCACGGTGCATCTTGTATCTACCGAGCGCGGACCCTTCGGTGGGTGTGGTGCCGGATGCAGGTCGGAGTGGCGCGCTCGGATGCGCTGCGGGTGTCGAGGCGCTGGCCCTGGCTCAGGGTGTTTGCGCGCAAGGGGACGGGGGTTCGAGTCGCTTGTGGTTTGTGACGCCGCACTGCCTCGGCATTCAGCGGCAGGACCGGCCGCATAGTGCAGCGCTGCAGACCTTGTGGGGTTTGGGGCGGAGTCTAAGCTTGGAGGCCCCCGGCAGCTTCGGTGGGTTGCTGGACTTGCCGTCGGTGCCGGATGCGCCATCTGTGCAGGTGCTGTCGAGCTTTGTACTTCGAGCCGCAGAGGTGGGTGAGGGCGATGACGAGCTTGCGCTGCGGGACGGTACGCTGTGGACTCGGCGTGTACGTCGGGCGGGTGCGGCGACATCGACGAATGGGACATCGGCTTGGCATCCGAGTGGGCTTGCGTTGGTTACGGGCGGCACGGGAGCGCTTGGCATTCAGCTTGCCCACTGGCTGGCGGAGCAGGGTGTGGGGCATCTTGTGCTGAGTTCGCGACGTGGTCCTGCTGCGCCGGGCGCGAGCGATTTGGTGCAGGCGCTGGCGGCGAAGGATTGCTCGGCTGAGGTCGTCTGTTGTCGGCCACCGGGATCCGCGCATTTCTGACGCGAACCCCGGTGGGCTGATAGTCTAGGACTTCGTCTTCTTGGCGCTGGTTTTTCGGCGGCGTTGGCGTTCCTGGCGCTCCTTGTCGCGCCAGGAGTCTGCGTCGATGT
>JAPPOR010000531.1 GCA_028817905.1 Myxococcales bacterium | reverse complement strand
GGTTCGCAACACGACAACGCCGTCAAACTGGACTCAATTGTCAAAGCGCTGGCCCGGATCATTCATGACGACGCCCGTTGGCGCAGACGCTGGCGCTTGGCGCATGTATCGCACAAGACCTTGCCACCCTCGATGCGGCTGGCCGGGGGTCTGAGCTTGCCACAGCCCGTGCACGTCTCCCTGGGTTGCACCGTCGCCCGGTAGCAGTTCGCGCACAGCAAGGTCCCGGTGGCGCGCCTGCGCTTGACGGGCTTGACCTGGTGGCACCCGGAACAGCGTCGGCGCCGGGCACGCTCGTGGCAGGTGGCGCATATGGCGGCCCCAGTTTCGGTTCGCGCAGTGGCAGGGCGCTGCTGTCCGCAGACACTGCAGGGTTCTGTCTTGCGGCCGCGCTGGTAGCAAGCAGCGCATACGGGGCCGAGCGCCGTCCTCGTCTTGTACTTCTTGATCTCCTTGCAGATGCTACAAGGGACCGCTTCCCTGCGCCGCTCCTGGCAACTGACGCATATGGCGCGTCCATCCTCGGCGCGAGCATGAACGAGCTTGCGCTTCGAGCAGATCGAGCACTGCTCCCTGGCTCGATAGTACCTGTTGAAGCACATTTCGCAGATCAACCCATTGCGTCCCCGGTGGTGCAGACCCGTCACGCGCCCACAGGAGGTACAGGGCGCATGCGGCCGGCGCCGGCGCCAGCATATGGGACACAGCGGCTGGCCCTCTTCTGTCCTGCAGGCAACCACCGCGATCCGCCCGCACCCGCTGCAAGCCACCCGACCATTGTAAGCCGCGCATTGGCGACAAATGGCGGAGCCGAGGTCCGTCCGCTGGACGACGGTTCCCTGCTTGGCGCACATGCTGCACTTCTCCACGAGCATCTCTCGCGCATAGCATCCATGGCAAACCGGTTGGCCAGGCGCTCGATAGGCGACCGCGGGGCTCCGCACGCCACACATGGCGCACACATGACGTGGCTGCAGCAGCTTCCGGTAACACGCGTCGCACGTGTCGCGTCCTGTACGTTGCCGGGTGTGGATCGTGAGCCGGGCTTCGCCACATTCTTCGCAAACACCTTCCACATGCTCATGATACCCCCTTGTCGGCGCCTCCTGGCCCGATGCCGACAAGAAGCCGAAAAGGAACCTGAGGAGGCGAGAGAGGAAGCGAGTATGAACGACACGCTGCTCGAAGACGCCATCACGAACAACGTTGCCCTGTGCGAGGCGGTGCTCGCCGCCCACGGAGTACGGGGCGCAACCACCGGCGGGTGGTGGTGCGCGCAGCAGCGGGTGCCACCGTACTACTCGAACTTGATCACGCGCGTGCCCGGCGACAGCCGGCAGTTGTACGAGGCGATCGAGTCGGTCGATCTGGCTGCCCCCTGGTTCATCAAGGATAGCTTCGCGTGCCTGAAGCTCGAAACGCGGGGCTTTCGCAGTCTCTTCGACGCCCAATGGTACGGCTGCGCAGCAGGGCATCTCGCTTCGCCCGTGGCGCCGCGGTTTGAGCGCATCGGCGCCGGCCAGGCGCTTGCGCGCTGGGAAGAGACATGGCAGCGCACTTCGCCAGCGCCAGGGATGCGGATCTTTCCAGCGACGATCCTCGAAGACACGGGGCTCGAGTTCTACCGCCTGGGCGATGCGGGCGGGGCGATCCTGAAGCTATCTCGGGGGGCCGTGGGCATCTCCAACGTGTTCCCACGCGATGCGGAGCTGCACCGAGAGGTCGTCCGACTAGCCGCGAGCCTTCACCCGGGCTTGGCGATCGTGGGCTACGGAAACCACGATGACGTTCTGCCGTTGGGGTTGCGCCCGCTGGGCCCGCTGCGCGTCTGGCAACGGGTGGGTCAGAACCAGTAGCGCGCGCCGATCGCAGCATCGAGGCCGAGCCGCACGTCGTCCACCAACCACAGGTTGGCGGCGACTTCCAAGAAGATGTCGATCGGGGCGCCCGTAAAGGTCAGCGCAGCGCCGAACGGGCCCCTGGCCCCGAGTCGCAAGCTGTCATTGTCGCGCCGGCGATTGCGCGAGGACAGCACCGGACCCACTCCCAGATACAGGTCCAGTCCTGCGGCCGGCCACGCCGCGACCCCGAAGTGCCACAGGACGTCACCATGCAGCCGGACGTGCCCGTCCCCAATCACGCCGAACCCCAGGGCGCCATCGATCGCGATTTCGCGCGACAGGAAATACTTGCCGTTGACGCCGGTTGGATTGCCGATGATCAGGCCCAGCCCGAACGCACCGGCACCGTGCGCGCCGGACTGGGCGCGCGTAGCCGACGCCGCGCTCACAACCCCACACACGAGCATCACAAAGACCAGCAAGCGCAACACCCCTCTAGCGTCCCGCACGTGCAACGTAAGCGTCAAGCCAGGCAGCTGAACCGAAGCGACCCATGGCTGGGCGCCGGCTTCGCCGAGCACGCGGTGTACGGCGACCGCAGGCAAGGCGCCGATGAGCGTCGGTGTCCGACGGTGTTCTCCGCTTCCCACATGCTCTACGGAAACCATCCCGTAACATCCAGCCCCCGGAATTAATCGGGAAATCAACCCGTCGTGGCCCTTTCACGCGCTGGAAACACTGGCTCGTCTCGAACGGAAACCTGAGAGACCCACACTCGGCCTCGATGACAACGAGAGCCACACGTATCGACCTCTTTTCCCTGAAAACGGTCCAGATGCGGACCTTCCATCTGACCTGGCTTGCCTTCTTCATTTGCTTTTTCGGGTGGTTTTCCCATGCCCCGCTGGTGCCAGCGACGATCGGGCCGGAGCTGGGACTGTCCCGCGAGCAGATCCTCGGCGCGTTCATCGGATCGGTGGGCATCACCGTCTTCGCCCGCGTGCTCATCGGCTGGGCCTGCGACGCGTGGGGGCCGCGCTTGGCCTACACGGGGCTGCTCGTTTTCGGCGCCTTCGCGGTCGGGAGCTCGGCCCTGGCGACCACTTGGCCTACCTACCTGGCCTCGCGCCTGGCGATTGGAGTCATCGGCGCCTCGTTCGTCATCACCCAGTACCACACGACCGTCATGTTTGCGCCCAACGTGGTGGGCATCGCCAACGCGACCACGGCGGGCTGGGGGAACGTGGGCGGAGGCGTGACACAGGCCGTCATGCCGATGGTCGCAGCTGCGATGTTATCCATGGGGTTTGCCACAAGTGAGCTCGCCAAGTGGCGCCCCGCCATGCTGTTTCCGGCGGTGGCGATGCTGGTCATCGCATACCTCTACTTTCGCTACACCACCGACTGCCCCGAGGGGAACTACTCCGACCTGCCTGAGAAGCGACCGACCGCCAGTCAAGCCGGCCCCCATCCCTTCTGGGAGGCATGCGCAGACCGGCGTGTGTGGCTCTTGTTCTTCGTCTACGCGGGCTGCTTTGGCCTGGAGCTGTTCGTCAATGGACGCGCGGCATCGTACTATCAGCACCGCTTCGGCCTGGCCGAAACCAGCGCGGGGTTCATCGCGGCCCTGTTCGGGCTGGTCAACGTGTTTGCCAGGAGCCTGGGAGGATGGTTCGGCGATCGGTTCGCCGCCAAGAGCGGGCTGAGCGGGCGGGTGCGCTGGCTGGTCCTCACGATGGTCGCCGAGGGCGTCGCCCTACTCGTCTTTTCACGGATGGGCATGCTGACGGCAGCCGTGGCCACCATGATCCTCTTCAGCACCTGCGTACAGCTCGCCGAGGGCGCCACGTTCTCCGTCGTGCCCTTCATCAACAAGCGTGCCCTGGGGCCGGTGGCGGGTATCGTGGGCGCGGGCGGTAACGTGGGCGCTGTACTGTGCGCCCAGTTCATGATGCAGACTGGCTTGCCCTTGCAGGACTGCTTCCTGTACTTCGGCCTGCTCGCGATCGCCATCGGTGGGGCAGCCCTGGGCGTCAAGTTCTCTCCCGAAGTGGAGCGGGAGGCGCACGCGGAGTACCAAGCGGCCCTGTCGGGCATGGGCGGGGCACCTTCGTAGCCCCGGCCCGACGGCTCCTCTCCTCCCTATCCTCAACCCCCGAGGGACGTGGAACTACCCACGGCAGCCCTCCCACGCTCAACCAGCTGGCGCAGCAAGAGCCGGGCGGCCGGCTCGGCGGGCGAGTCTCCGAGAAGCATGGCCACCGACTGCCCGCCATCGCACGTGACGACAAGCGTTCCCTGGAGCACAGAATACTGGCCCCCATGCATTTGACCCTCGACCCGCACATCGATGCGTGCGACCGGTGGCCTTGAGTGAACGTCCGACATAGTTTCCCCCAACAAGTCCTCGATTCGTTGCCCAGAGTACCCGACGCCTGACATGGGGTGGCGGTTGGGTCCTCACAAATTAGAGGGAGTGTGAATGGGGTCACATCCTCCAGGTGGATGTTGGCTTCCGGGGCCAGCTGAGATGCCAGTTCGGCGCAACCAGAGCCTGGAGTGGCACGAAACCCTCACAGGGGTCCGAGAATTACCTGCTCGCATTCGAAGACCAGATCCAATCGGCTCCCATCCGGCGTCTGCAATGCCTGGCAAGCCCCCGGACACAATACGATTTCGGCCGGAGAGCTGGCGTCGTCGTAGTGCCAGGCATGATCGGTATCGCATCCAGCACTGTAAGGAAGATCGCTAGTACGCGAATCTGCGGTTACGCTGACGCTAACGCGCGTCTTATC
>JAPPOR010000715.1 GCA_028817905.1 Myxococcales bacterium | reverse complement strand
GACAGGTCGGCTCTGTGAAGCCAGATCCGTGCGCGATCCGCTGCGGCGCGCACCAGCCGTCCTACGGACGGGTTTCGGTGGCCTTGGGTCACGGAGCCCGTCTACTCGGCCTGTTCCACCGGGCAGTCGGGGTCTGGGTCGTTGGGGCCGGGACAGCAAAAACCGTCGTTCCCGGTCGGCGGTCTGCGTCGCGTGGTGCAGCTTGCGTCGCATTCGGCGGGGCTTCCCGAGTAGGTCGCGATCGTACAGTTGCCGCCCGTATCCAAGCACTCCTGCATGGTGGGGCACTTGCCATCACAGAGCTCGTTGCCTTCGATCTCGCCATTGCCACACATCGGACTGCAGTCGTCGTCGTTGTTGGCATTGGCGGCCGGCCGGGGGCAGCACATGTCGCCATGGGCGGGTTCGGTGATGTCGGTGAAGGCACACTCGCGCTGGCAATCGGCGCCTATGACACGGCCCGTCTGGCACGTGCCGGCCATCCTCTGACATGCCGCGTTCGAGGGGCAGTTGCCATCGCACTTTTCGTTGCCCTCGAGCTCGCCGTTGTCGCAAACGGGCATGCAGTCGTTGTCGTTGTTGGCATGGGCACCGTCGGGACAGCACATGTCGCCGTTGGCCGGCTCGGTGATGTCGGTAAAGACGCACCGGCGCTGGCAATCGGCGCCTGTGACGCGGCCCGTCTGGCAGTCGCCGGCCATCTGCTGGCAACTCCCGTTCGAGGGGCAATTGCCGTCGCAGAGCTCACCTTCGTCCATGTTGCCGTCGCCACACCTGGGACAGTCGGGGTCATTGGGGTTCGGGTTGTCGACCGAGGGACAGCACACGCCAGCACTGTCATCGGGGTCCCTGTTCCGGACCTTGCACTCGGCGTTGCAGGAGTTCGCATCGCCCTCCAGGTAGCCTTCCTGGCATGGGTCCGTGACGAGGCTTTGGCATTCGGCTTCGGTGGGGCAATCTGCGCCGTCGCAGATCTCGCCCTCTTCCTTGCGGCCATTGCCGCAGCCGGCGCAGTCGACGTCGTCTCTGGCGTCGGCTCCCTCGGGGCAGCAACGGTCGGCCGTGGTGCCCGAAGGTCCCTTGGGGGTGAGCGTGCACTCCGCGGTGCATTCGTTGGGACTGCCCGTGTAGGTCGCGATCGTGCAGTTGTCCCCCATGCTCATGCACTGTTGCTGAGTCACGCAGTCGTCTTCGCAGGTTTCGCCGTCTTCGATGCGCCCGTTGCCGCAACCATCGCAATCGGGGTCCATCTTGGCATCGGCTCCGGGCGGGCAGCAGCCGTCCATGGGCCCGGCCGTCTTCTCGGTGACCTTGCAATCGGCGTCGCACGTGTCGGGACCGCCCGAGTACTCAGCATCGGTGCACGCATTGCCCATGTCCTCGCACGCCTTCTTCGTCTGACAGTCGCCGTCGCAGGACTCGCCCGACTCGATCTCGCCATTGCCGCACATCGGACGGCAGTCGCTGTCGTTGTTGGCGTGGGCGGCCGGTCTGGGACAGCACATGTCGCCGTCGGCTGGCTGGGTGATGTCGGCAAACACGCACCTGCGCTGGCAGCCGGTCCCTGAGACCATGCCCGCCCGGCACATGCCGGCCATGGCTCGGCAGTCCGCACCGGTGGGGCACCGGTTGGTCGAGCCCGGCCCGTCGTCGCAGAGCTCTCCCATCTCCAACTCGCCGTTGTTGCACGATGCGGGGCAGTCAGAGTCGGTGTTGTTATTGAACCCAGGCGGGCAGCAGCCGTCGCCGGGCTCGCCCGGGGGCTTGTCGCGCACGGCGCATTCCGCATTGCACTGGTTCGGGTTGCCCGTCCGGTAGCCCTCCTTGCAGGGATCGGTCACCTGGTTCCGGCAAAAGGCCAGGCTCGGGCAATCGCCGTCGCACTTTTCGTTGCCTTCCTTGACGCCGTTGCCACAGAAGTCCGGGCAGTCGACATCGTAGGTGCTCATGTTCACATTGGCGCCGTCCGGGCAGCAGCTATCGGACCGCGAGCCCGACGGCTGGGTGATCGTACCCAGTCTGCAGTCCACGTTGCAGTTGCCCGGACTGCCCACGTACTCGGCCGTGCGGCAGCCGCTGGCCATCATCAGGCAGGCGTTCCGACTCTGGCAGCTGCCATCGCACGTCTCGCCGGCCTCGACTACATTGTTGCCACACTCTGGGGAGCAGTCGTTGTCGTTGTTGGCATTGGCGGTTGGCTTGGGGCAGCACATGTCACCATCGTTGGGATCGGTGATCGGCACGAAGCTGCAGCGCACGTTGCATTGAGCTGGTGTCCCCGTGGGTGGCCGATTCTCGGTGCACGGGTTGCCGTCGCTACAGCTCGTCGGGCAGGGCTTGCTCGAGCCCGGGCCATCGTCACAGGTTTCGCTGCCCTCGAGTGCCCCGTTGCCGCAGGTGGGACTGCAGTCGATGTCGTTGTTGGCATTGGCGCCAGTCGGGCAGCACTGGTCCCTCCGTTGACCCGACGGATCAGTGATCAGCGTGAAGTCGCACCAGCGCGTGCATTCGTTGCCTGTGATGCCCTCGACGCGTCGTCCCTCCTGACAGGGGTCGGGGTAGCGGTTTTGGCACTGTTGGACCGACGGGCAGCCTCCTCCGACACCCGGTTCACAGGTCTCATCGCCGGCGGCTTCCACCACCCCGTTGCCGCACACCGGGGGGCAGTCTCGATCGTTGTCGGCATTTCCTCCCGGCGGACAGCACCGGTCCCGAGTGCGGCCGGATGGCTGCGTGATCGCTTCGTGAACGCACACCACGTTGCAGTTCTCAGGATTGCCGCTGCGGCTGTCGGCTGTGCATGGGTCGCCGTCGTCGCAATCCGGTTCGCAGGTACCTGAAGGACCCGGCTCGCAGGTCTCGCCCGTCTCCTGGACCTGATTGCCGCACTGGGGCGGGCAATCGTTGTCGCTCCTCTCGTTCGCGCCGGTCGGACAACACCCGTCGTCGTCGCGCGCCATGGTGATCAGCGTGTAACTACACTGGGATGAGCAGCCCTCCGGGTTGCCGGTGAGCAGATCCATGGTGCACGCGTTGTCGTCGTCGCACGAGTCGGGGCACCCCTCGCCCACGCCGTCTTCGCACAGCTCCCCGGGCTCAATGACCCCGTTTCCGCAGGTATCACTGCAGTCGTTGTCGGTCTGTGCGTTGGCGTCTGCAGGGCAGCACAAGTCGTCGTCCATGGGAGTCGTGACCGACGTGTACGCGCACGCTGCATTGCAGTCTTCGGCGCTGCCGCTCATCATGTCCTTCGTGCACGCCAGCCGGTCGTCGCAGTCGGTCGGGCACGGGTTGTCCGTTCCGTCCTCGCACCCTTCTCCGGGCTCGAGCAGCATGTTGCGGCACTCGAAGCCGCAATCGCTGTCGTTTGAGGCGTTGCAGCCCCGGGCGCAACAGCCATCTTCGTTGATGCACTCCTCGATCGGGTCACCTGGAACACAGGCAGCGTCGCAGTTGAGGGGGTCGCCCACGAGCTGGACCGGGATGCAGGCGGCGGTAGGCATGCAGCTATCTTCCGTTGGGCAGTCGCCGTCGCAGGATTCGCCCTCCTCGCTCTGCACGATGCCGTCCCCGCAGTAGGGCCCCATACGCAGGCAGTTCTCTGCGCAACCCCCATACGCGCCGTCGTTCGTGCCGTCGTCACACACTTCGCCCGGGTCGTATTGGCCGTTGCCGCACAGGGGATCGGGGCCAGGCCCTTCGACGTACCGGGCCACCTGAAAGTAGCTAAAGTGGTCGAGCGGAATGGTGACGCTCTCGGCCGTGATCGTCTTGGGTGTCTTCACGATGTCCCAGGCGTCGTCCTCATCGTCATCCAGCGTAAACAGGTGGATCGCGCCCGTAGGAAGGCCAGGGTTCGGGATCGTCATGTCCACCGACATCGCGAACTCGAGACCGTGGGGCTTGACCGAATACATCGCGCCGACATGCTCGAATGACTTGGGCAAGGCGGGGATGTCCCCGTCTCCCGGGAGACGGCTTTCGCGCGTGAAGGTCAGGTCAGTGGTTTCCTTGAGGGCGCCTGGGGGGACGGTCACCACCGGCTGGGCCCCGAGCTCCACCGGTAGGATGATCGAGCCTCCCTCTGGGCCGATGCTTTCGGTGACGGTGATCAAGCTGAACTGCGCCGACCCGACGTTGCTAGCGGGCGTTCTGTCTAGCTTGCAGCCAAGCGCTCCGACGACCGCGAACGCGCAGATGCAAACCAGCCCCAGATTCATACGCATACGGACCCCACTCCCTACTCTAACGATGCGGCCAGTGTCCCACAGCGGGGTATGTGGTGCCACCCGTTTACGAAAGATATTCTCTGCCCGTACAAGCGCCGAGGCGGGATCCGTTGCAAGGCGAGTTCGCACTCGTTGCGGGAGGGGGCGACCCCGATGCGCATATCTGGTCTGCGCTAGCCTGCATCCATTCACCAAGGCACGAGATGCCTCGTGCAAGTGATCGGCTTCGCAGGGGTTTCGGTGTAGGAGGGAATACTCGCTAGCTTTGACTGAACCGAAAGCGCTGCGGAGTCGAGCAGTTGTGCGAGGGTGCGTGATTTGGTGATGGATGCAGGCTAGGAGCGCGATGAGAAGGGCTCATTGGTGCGAGTCGGTCCGCGAGTTGGTGAAGAACTGCGGGCTTGCAAGTGTCCCCTTCT
>JAPPOR010000308.1 GCA_028817905.1 Myxococcales bacterium | reverse complement strand
AAGGTAACGCGACCAAACTTGACGCAAACGCCCACAGAACGCTGACTCAAGGTCGTTTAGCGGGCATCCACCCCTGCCCAACGAGGTATGTGCCCCAGGCGCCACCCGAAACCACCCCCGCTTGCAGCTCATCCCCGGAGCGCGCAGCGCGACCTAGCGACCTTGTCCAGACGCACCCGATCAAGGCAACGCCACCAACTTGACGCAAACGTCCACGAAACGCTGACTCAAGGTCGCTAGATGGCGGCCACCAATGAGATGAGGAAATAGGGGTCGCTCAAGCTGAGCTCGCCCAGATCGGCGAACTGGATCGGGATCGGGTTGTCCCCTTCCGGAGGGTCCTCGAGCTTCAGGGGGACGGTGGGCGCGAGCGTATAGCCGAATTCGCCTCGCAGACCGATCGTGGCATTGGGCAGGGCCCGCGTCTGCAGCTGTCCCGGCGGGAAGCGCAAGGTGAAGCCAAGGCCAAGGCGACCGAACACGTTGGTCTCTTCGTTCTCTGCCAGGAAGTTCTCCGAGGGGATCTCGAGCTCGGTGCGGGTCTCATCGATCCCGACCAGCAGTCGCAGGTAGGGCTGCAGAATCGATAGGACCTTGAGCCGTACATGGATCCCTGCGTGCGGGCGATGATCGCGGATGCGTGTGGTGAACAGCCCGCCCCGTAGTCCGGTCGCCTCTGTGGCGTGAAATGCGTAGCCTATCTCTCCGGCGAGTACGAGCGAGTCGGTCAGGTCCAGTATGTCGGCCGAAAGGAACACTTCCGGCCCAGCGACCACGTCGCTGTAGTCGAATAGGTCGAACGCGTCGTCGAGGTGGATGCGCCCCAGGCCACCGACGCCGAAGCGCAGCCATGGTTCCTCGGGCGGTGGCAGGGGTTCTTCGGCATGTTGCAGGGCCCGTTGGGCGGCGACTCGACGCGCCTGGGCCATGCGGATCCTCGCTGCCCACGCCGCCTTTGCCTGCTGTTCCGAGGGGGCGGACGCCTGCGGCTGGGCGCCCGCTGCGGGGCTTGCCGTCGAGTGGCTCGGTGGTGGCGTGGACGGCGTTGGGCCGGGCGCCGGAACGGAATTGCCCGTCACCTGGTTTGCCTCCGATCCGGGTGGGCTTTGCCCGGCTCCCGGCGCGGCTGGTGGGGGTTGGGTTTCGGCGGGCGCGGCCGGCGTTTGAGCGGGTGCCGGCGTCTGGGCTGCAGGGGGCGACGACTGGGATGACGTCTGACCTTGGCCGCCGGGGCTCGTTTCCTGTTCGATGGCTTCTTTCGACTGCGCTGCGTTGGGCGCTTGTTGTTGCGCTCGTGGGGCTGCAGCGGGCGGCTTGGGGGCGGGTGTCTCTTGCCCATGGACTGTCAGCGTGAGGCTGAACGCCAGGCCGACCTGAAAGCTGCAAGCCGCGAGCGTACGGGTTGTGATCGTCATCAGTCTCCTGCTTCCTGGTCGATGAGGTCCGCGTGAAAGAAGCCGTGCACCGATTGGGCGGTTTCCCTGGTCGGATTGTCGGCGTCGACGACCGTGACGTAGCCGGCTCCGCTCGGATGCACGATCGCGACCCGGTCGGCTGCGAATACCGGTAGGAAGTGTTCCACCGCTGCATCCAGTAGTACCTGCTCGGCCGCGCCCGTGTTGAGATCCAGGTACGCGATGCTCTTTTGGCCTCCGGGCGCAACCCATACGCGGCGCTCCTCGATGTCGAAGACCGCGCTCGACAAGGACTGGTTGCTGCTGAGTGGCGTCACAGTACGGGTCTCCAGATCTAGCAGAGATAGGCCCTCTCCATCGGGGTGGGTTACGACCAGGCGGTCTTCCTCAGGCAGGCTTAGGACCTCCCCGACGGACCCCATCAGGTTGCTGCTGACTTCCACGTTGCGGTCGCCGCGCGCTTCGATCTTGTCCAGGTCGATGAACAGCAGGCGATTGCTCTCCGATGGGCTCCACATCAGTGCGACCGGCGGGGGCGCCTCGTCCTCGTCGCCGGTCTCGAGTCTAAAGACGAGCGAACGCCGGGGTGAGAATGGAACCGGCACGGCCGTGGAACGGCTTGAATCCACGTCCACGATCACGGCTTCCGAGCTGCCTGGAGCGGCTACCAGAAGCAGCACCTGACCGTCCTGTTGGTAGAGCGTCATGTGCTCTGGGCGGCGACCTGCCCCCAAGAGGTCCAGGTTCGGACGGAAGTCGTTGCCGCCGGGGTTGTCGATGGGACCGTACAGTCGCACGACGAAGATGTCGTTCGAGCCCGAGGCCAACACGAAGAGCCGCGCTTCGGTCGGGTCAAACAGCACCTGCCGCGGTGTCAAGTTGCGGTTCAGGTCGCTGGATAGGCTGACGGCCGTCTCTTCCCGGTCCGGATGGCTGAGGTCGAGCAGCGCGAGATCCCGGTCGGCCAGGACGACTGCGATCCTCCGCGTCTCACCCGCGATCTCCATGGCGGGCGAAAAGATCACCTGGCGTGGGGTCGCCCCGAGGTTCTTCAGGTCCTTGGTTGTTACGGCATCATCGTCGTCCGCCTCCAGATCGATCACAGCGATCTGACTGTTGTTGCCGAGTAGGCGATCGGTGGACCCGGTGCGGAGAAGCAACACGTAGCGGCCGTCGTCGGACTGGGTAAGTGTGTCGAAGGGGCTTCCGAACTCGAATGTCTTCAGGCGGCCGTTGCCGTTGAGCACGGACAGGGCACCCGGCTCGGAGGTGCTCTCCGAGCTTCCCAGGACACCCTCGCTGAGGATCAGCACCTGGTTGTGGTCACCGTTTCGGCGCACGACGTGCGTCGGGCCGGCCGGCAACTCGACGCGGGTCGTCTCGGAGGCTAGGGTGCGCCGTCCCACGTGCAGAATGTGGGCCTCGCCGTGTGTCCGATCGACAAACAGTAGACGCTCCTCGAAGGCCACCGGATCCATGAATGACCTGCCGGAGGTAGACGGCTGTTCCTCGCTGCAGCCAGCGAGGCCTGCCGTGAGCGCCGAAAGGGCTAACGGTAGGGCCCAGCGGCCAAGACAATGGGGCCCGGCGGGGGTACCGGCCGGAGTCTGAACGCGAGCGTGGCTATGCATCATCAGTCCCGAATCCTGCTGTTGAGTTCGAAGCCCGTGACGGTGTCGACGTCCTTGGGGTCGATGGTTGTCCATGGAATGAAGGTCATGCGGCCTTCGGGGTGTTCCTGGCTGACGAACACGTGTCCGGTGGTGGGCACCACGCCGATCGAGACCGGCGGGCTGCCGAGCTTGAAGGCGGGGTGGTTGACGAGGAAGGTTTCGAGTTCGACCCGTTGGACCTCGCGGATCTGCATGGGGTCGTTGCGGAAGGTCATGAAGAGGTAGTCGCCGCTGGGCACCAGCACATAGGGCCCCGGGGCGATGTCGGTGAGCTCGAGCTTCACGTCGCCGGTGCTGGGACGCAGCAGGCTGTAGCCGAAGGAGCGGTCGACGCGTTCGTCGAAGCTGATGCCAGGCTCGTTGACGTTTTCTTGCTTGCGGCTGTGAATGATCAGGGCCGTCCTGCCATCGTCGGAGATCGCCACGCCCTGCACGGTCTTGCGCAGGTCGACCACGCGCGTGTCCTTGTCGCCGCTGAGGTCGACGACCGACATGCTCTCACTCTGGACGGCGGTCGTGTACAGCAGGGCCAGCTCGCCGGTGGGAACCAGGACCACCTGGCCCACGATCTGGTCTTCGACCCAGGTGGTGTCGATCGCGCTCGGGTCCTCGAAGCCGCCTGGAAGGGGGATGCGCATGACCGCGCTCCGGTCGCGCAGCACCGCGGCCGCAAAGGCGCCGTCGCGGGAGATGTCGAGGTCGGTGACGTCCAGCGACTCGACGACCGGGCCCAGGCCCCCGTCCGCAGCGCCAGCGACCCCGGCGTCGCCGTCGTCGTCCTGTTCGGCGGCGGCGATCTCCTCGTCGGTGGGCTCGTAGACCGTCGTCAGGTCCAGCACCGTGACCTGGCCCGAGTCGAGCGTGACCAGGCTGACCGTGCTTTGGCCGGGGGTGCGGGCAACCGCGTACTTGCCGTCCGGGGTGATGCTGACATCGCGGCTTTCGTTGCCCGTACCGGTGTCGAAGGCGATCGTGTCTGCGATCGACGAGCCTTCCTCGTCGATGGCTTTGAAGTCCAGCACGGAGATGCCGTTTTCGGTCACGACATAGGCCCGTTCGCTGTCCTGTCGAAAGGCGACCTGGCGCGGCTTGAAGCCCACCGACATGCCGTGGACCTTGGCCTTGGCTTGTCCATCGCCGAACGACAGCACGCTCACCGTTTGCAGGTCACCGAAGCCGTCGCCGGGGCCGGCGCGCTCGGCGTCGAAGTAGATGACAGCGTGGTTCCCGTCGGGGGCGACTTCAATGGCGTTGGCGCCCTCGATCACTGGTACGTTTTCGGTCGTGGGTAGGCGCCCGCGCTCGCCCTCGCCTTCGCCGGAGCCGGCGTGGATGAGGGTGGCCTCGTCGTCGCCGGTGTTCAGGACGATGGCGTCGTCGGTGCCGGCCAGGGTTCGTAGGAAGGTGGGCCTGCGCCCGGTTTCGATCGTCTGGATCTCGCGCGTCATGGCGTTGATGACCGCCACGGTGCCGCCGTCGGGATTGGCCGCATACACGAAGCGCTCCGAGGCCTGCGGGCGCTGAAAGTCCAGCTCCACCTCCATTTCCGGCGGCAGCGCGC
>JAPPOR010000933.1 GCA_028817905.1 Myxococcales bacterium | reverse complement strand
GTCGTGCGAATCGCAGACGAATCCGAGCCGCAGCCGGGCTCCGTATTGGCCATCGCCAGGGTCAGATGCCCCCATCGGGCGTGCTGCTCGGGCGTGCCCGCAGCGGACAGGGCCGCGTTTCCCAGGCCACCCTTGTCCCGCCGCGGCATCACCGCATAGTCTCCCCAGGTTCTGGCCGCAGCCGCCAGCATCGCCCGCACTGCCGCCCCACATTCTTCGCCACCTTCACCCACCGTCAGTTCGGGCAGCGGTGGCAAATCGTCCGCCCCTGGCAATAGGTCCGGTGGATGGACCTCCTCGTGCTCGTCGTAGTAGCGGGCGTGCTCGCGCGCGAGCCGCCCGTGTATACGCATCACGTTCAGTAGTTCTTGTTCGGTGGCGCTCAAGGTGAAGTCGATCATGGGTCTCCTTTCGGGCTACAGACTCGCGAGCCCCTCCAGCACCGACAGCGTGCGTACGCCCCGGTACCAAAGCTCGATCGGGTGCTCGCGGATGTAGCCGTGACCGCCGAGTATCTGGAGCCCGTTGTCGGCGATCGTCATGGCCTGCTCAGCGGCATATCGCCACGCAGCGTAGGCAGGTTGGGTGGCGGTCTCGCCGCGTTCGAGTTCACTGGCCGCCTTCCATGTGAGCCAGCGCATCGCGTCGGTCTCGACGCGCATGTCGGCCAGCATGAAAGCGATGGCCTGCTTCTGCGCGATGAACTGACCGAACGCCCTCCGTTCCTTGGCATACGGAACCACGTAGTCCATGACGGCACACGAGAGCCCCACCAACACCGCCGCGCTGGCTGCGCGCGCCGCCGAGAGCAGGTGTGCAGCGTCCAGATCCGTGCTTTCCCCCAGGACATCTTCACGGGAAACGCGAACACCCTCTAGTAGCAAGCGACCGGTAGGAAGCGCCCGCAGTCCGAGGTTCCTTTCGGGCTCGACAGATAGCCCGGCCGCGCCCCGAGGCACCACAAACCCTGCGAGCGGACCTGGGGCACCGCTCTGCACCACCCGCGCCAGCACCAGGAACCGGTCCGCACGATCGGCCAGCGGCACACAACACTTCGTACCACTCAGCGCGAAACCACCATCGACTGGCCTCGCCTGGGTGACCGTCGCCGCCGGCGTGAACGCCGGAGTGGGCTCCATGACGGCAAGCGCACCCGCAGAGAACGCGTCACCGCACAACGGCGGAAGCCAGGCCCGCTTCTGCCGTTCGGTGCCATGGTCCAAGAGCGCAAAAGCGAAGGCTGCCGCATGGGCGACGGCCAAGGAAAGGGCCGGGTCACCATGAGCAAGGGCTTCCAGGACCAACGCGTTGGTCACGGGCGAGCGTTCCTCTCCCCCGCCTCCATATGCCTCGGGAACCTGGGCAGCGACGAACCCAAGCGACCAGGCCTGCGACAGCACTGCCTCGGGCAAGGCTTCGTCCTCATCGGCCGCACGTGCCGCCGGGCGCAGGACTTCACGAGCGAACGTGCGCATGGTGCTAACGACGATGGACTGTTCTTCGGTGGGCGCAAACGAGATCACGAACGCACTCCTCCTGTGCGGGCAGGGTGGGTATGGACCGCTCCGATGGGACCGAAGGGGCCGGTTCACGTTGTCTAGCGCGGCCTGGGCAGGGCGGGATTGAAGAAAGCGGACAGGGCGTGGACTCAGACAGTGCCCGTTTTGGGGCGGTCCAGGCGCCGTACCGGGGGCTCCGATGGCTGCCGCGTGGCGCGATCGAGCGCCGACCAGATGTCCAGCTCCACGTCATCTATCCGGGGCAGGTAAGAGAGGTAGCGCCCTGGTGGCACCCCGACCAACTCGGCGAAATCCCGGATCATATGGGCCTGATCACTGTAGCCCGCATCATGGGCGATGCCCGCAAAGCCGACGGTCGCCTGGCCCGAACCGCTGCTGGCGAGCACCCCCAGCAGGTGTTGAAAGCGAATAACCCGCGCCGTCTGCTTGGGGCTCAATCCCGCATACCGGGCAAACAGCCGGCGCACCGTGCGCGCGCTGGTGCCACGGCTGCACGCTTGCCCGACAGGGGCCGTGCCATGGGAGGCCACAAGCGCGTCGAAGGCCAGCAGGAACTCGGGATCCGGCGCTCCCGGTCGCAAGATGGTGCGCAGAAACGCGCTGACGGCCGCCACCCGCTCGTGAAACCCGGCAGCGGACTGCAGGCGCTGCTTGAGGGCAGGGGTGGTGCGCGGCCAAAGCACCTCGAGCTGGATCCGCAGGTCCCGCAGCTCAGCAACCGAGAGCCCAAGTAGATGGTAGGCACGCGTGGGCTCGATCGCGACGCCAAAGATCGGCACGTCGCAAAAGAACAGGCCACGCATGTGAGGCGACAGGGACGGGCCATAGAGGGACGCTTCCACGTCGCTATCTTGGATGTCGAACCGCAACACCGTGACCCCGCTCGGATAGATCTGCACCGGAACGCACAGACGCTCACTCGGGACCTCGTACTGGTAGAACTCGGTCAGGTAGGGCGCGAGGTCCGGTGGAGGGGCCGCGTACTGCGCCCGCACCATCCCGTGGGACAGCGGAACGTTCGTGCGCAGCGGGTGGTAGACCATGACCCTCTCACTCTACCCCAGACGGCAAGCCGGGTCACAGCCTGACCCTGCTCGGACGCGCTGCTTAGAGCGCGCCCTGGAGCAGGGTCGGAGGCGAAAGGATCAAGTCTAGGGCCAGACGGTCGCCACAGAGTTGCGCTGGATACCACCCCGAAACAGGCAACGCCGGCCGGTCCGCAGCGGAACCGCGTTTCGATACAGTTCGTACCCACGCAAACCTTGAGGGTTATCTCGCGCCTTGTGGGAGACCCGGACATCCCAGGGACAGGACGGCGGAGGTCCTGCAACCCTGTGCCCAACAGTCGAGCAGGTCACTGCCCCGTCGAACACCCTCGCGATCGCGTCATCGCGAGCAACAGCGAAGGCGACACCCGTGCCAGCGTCTGGCCGCTACCGAACGGACCCGCCTCCGCCTCCGCCCGCCATGCCTCGCTCTGCCGCGTGGACGAGGCGCGGCTCGGGTTCATGGGCGAGGGGGTCCTTGCGCAGGTAGTCCAGCAGCCGTGACCGGCCATCAAGGTCGAGCTGGCGGGCTTCGGGTGGCGGCATGGCACCCTCCGCCTCCGGTGGCAACTCGATGCGCTCGATCGCCCGCTCGATCGCGGCTTCGTCCAACTGCCACAGGTTGACGTTGAAGTCCGCACGAGAAATCGACTGGTCCAGCACATCGTTGTGACAACTGCCGCACCCCTGAATCAACGTGTCCACCGCATCCGCCCCCGGCTCCGTCTGTAGACCGATGCGCGCGCGCACCAGCGGATCGTCGGGAAAAACGTCGGCCAGGTCGGGGAGTTCCTCGGCGCTCAGGTCCCCAGCCCGATAGCGCCCATAGGCCTCACTCAGTTGTGCCTGCTTCCCGGGGTCAGTCGCTCGCGGCTCTAGGTACGGCAGTGCCAATTGTTCGCCGCGCTTGAAAGCGGCATAGGCCGCCTCCCACGTGGGGCTGGGACCGGGCTCACTGGGGTAGCCACCATCCGGATCATATGGCCAGCGCTCGTTCTCGATCTTGGGGGCGTCGAAAAATACGGGTTGGCGGATCCCGACGGCGCTTTCAAGCAGGTAGGGCGCAGCCTCCTCCAGCGCTGCCATCGCGAAGCCCCCGTAGGCTTCGTCGCCCTTTGCCTCCAAGTAGTCCTTCGCCAGATCCCTCCCCAGTACACCAGGGCCCAGGTCGCTGCGCTCGGTGTCGGGTCGGATCGGCTGAAAGAAGTGTGTCCATGGGTTGTTGAGCTCGCGCATCAGAAGCACAGGACCTTCGCCGCGCTGGTGGCACTGGCGGCAGTCATCCGGCGTGTTCTTCAAGTCCTCGTCGTCGTCGATGGTCCACGACAGCCAATCTCGCTCCACCTGAGGGGTATACAGTTGTCCGGGCGAGCACCCCTCGGGGGCCGCGTTGCAGGCCTGCTGAAACTGGATCCGGTAGAAGTTGAGCGAGTCGCGCTTGAACGACCCCGCGATCAGCTCGACCTTCTGGACCCCTCGCTGATAGGCGATGAAAATCGGACTTCCGATGTACGCCGAGAAGGTCGGACCCGCCATGATCAGGCGAGGGTTGATCGGCGAGACCTTGTGGCCAGACAGAGCTGTGGAGTGGCCGGTCACGGCCACGTTCATGCTGGTGTAGCTCCGCGGTCCGGTAGGCAACTCAAACCCGAGTGCGTCGAGCAAGTCCTGTAGGCCACGGATGCGGGGTGGCACTTGCGCGCAAAACACCGCGCGGACCGCATCGTCGCGGTCGCGCGCACACAGGGCCGGTCTCCCGTCCCCTTCCGACACCTCGCCGGACCCAGCCTCCGCCTCCGCTGTGGCCTGGCCGGGCATTTCCACGCCCCCCGAACCGCTGCCGCACGCCGTCCCCACCGACAGCGCGACAACCGTGGCAAGCGTGCGACCCGCCCATCCATGCCGCCTTCTGCGGCGGTGTTCATTCCCATTCGAATGCAAACCCAACATCGCCACCTCCCTCTCATACGGGGCACCACACATCGTGCTAGCCCCTCGCAAGAGGGGGGCACAATCGCGATTTCCTTAGGCTCGGTTAAGCTGTGCTTTCGCCTGGGCAGCTCGCCCGGCGGCGGGCGCCCAACC
>JAPPOR010000300.1 GCA_028817905.1 Myxococcales bacterium | reverse complement strand
TGGTGGCACCGGCCGCCCTACTTCTGGCCCTGGGGTGCTCGGACGGCCATGAGCTCACCGTACCGGATGGCAGCCGTCCGGAAGCGGGAACGTCTACCATCCCGGATGCGGAAACGCCTGCTGACTCCGCGCTCGCGAGCGAGCCGCGCGCCACCGACGCTGGCCATGAAAGGAGGGAAGGACCCACCTCCAAGATCGATGCGAGCACCCCACTCCCCGCGCGCATGCACGAGCGCCGGGACCCACCGTCCGACGCGGGCGCCCCCGTCGACGGGGGTGGCGGCACCGCCCCCTCCCCTTCGACACTGAGCGTGCCCAAACTGGCATTCGAGGACGTGGAACTCGAAGGGAGCCCCCAGGCAATCACAGACTTCGCATTCATCCCCGGGCGGGACAACGAGTTCGTCCTGCTTGAAAAGGCGGGAGGTGTGCTTCACTACGAACTTGCAGACTTGAAGGCGCGGCTGCTCGGACGCATCGATCTCAACCGCGTCTTCCACGGTCAGGATTGCGGCCTCACGTCGCTGACGTTTGATCCCGGCTTCCGCGACAACGGCTACCTTTTCTTGGGGTACTGCGACAGCCGCGACTACAGCACCGTCTCGAGGCACGTGTTCAAATCCGGCGAATATGAAGAGCTCAACACGTCCAGGACGCGGGTCCTGCGGGTGGGCGAGGACAATGCACCCCAGCCCTGGCACAATATCGGTGCCTTGGGCTTCGATTCCGAAGGAAACCTGTGGGCGATGTTCGGGGAAAAGGATGACGCGCCCCAGGCCCAGGCGACCGACAACCTGATGGGCGCCGCCGTGCGCGTACGCCCCCGGCGGGGCTCCGACGAGGAGGGCTACGAGGTGCCGGCCGACAATCCGTACATCGGCGACCCGATGGTTCGAGACGAAATCGTCGCCTATGGCTTGCGCATGCCCTGGCGGGCCGCCATCGACCGTCATGACCGCCTGTGGATCGGTGACGTCGGCGGGGACCACGAGGAGCTCAACCAGATTGCGGCCTGGGGCGGAGACAACTTCGGGTGGCCCGACTTCAATGGGCCATGTGATGGCGACTGCGGACGCGTGACATCACCCCTGGTGAGCTGGGACAACTCGCTCGAGACCTGGGCATCCCTGGACGACCCCATCGCAGAGCCAACCAAACGGCGCTCGATCTGGGTCGGCCTCGAGTATCAGGCGGGGGCCGACGACCCGTACGAGGGGGGCCTGGATGGCAAGGTGTTGTACGGCGACTTTTGCGGAGGCTGGGTACGTGCGATCGCGATGGATGACGTGGGTATGGTTGCCAGCGACGACCATATCGGTCACCTCGCGGAGGTGACTTCGATGCGCCAGGCGCCGGACGGGTATGTGTACGCGAGCACCTACGGAAGCTGCTTCACCAAACCGTACGAACAGGGAGCGATGCATCGGGCAGTGCTGACGCGCTGAGCCGGTGACTTGAAGCGGGCTATCGGCGGATATCCGCCCGGTAGGTCGCCTCGAAGGCGTCCATGCCAGCGCCGAGCGCGGCGTCGTCGGTGGACACCTCGGAACCCGCCGGAATCGGGTCCACCGCAACGTCCGTGCCCACGTTCGTGAACCGGTTGCCGGCAACGAAATAGCGCTTGCCGGTTCCCCATCCCTGAATGGCCGCCCCGGTGATGCCCTGAAACTCGTTTCGCAGCACGAACAGGCTTACCGGCTGGTCGTCGTCACAGTTCGGCTCCAGGCTCGGCAGGCTGACGCCATAGGGCGCGTCGGCCAGGGTGTTGTAGATGAGGGCCGCGTCGATCGGGCAATCATGCAGGACCACCGTGCCATTCGGCTCGTCGTGCAGGGTGTTCTCCGAGATCACAACGCGGCTCGCCTCCTTGATGTCCACGCTGTTTTCGCCGTTGTCGTGGATGTCATTGCGCCCGACGTAGAAATCGCCCAGCGTGTTGTCCGCCCGGTGTCCAAACTGCATCCCGTCACCGCGGTTGTGATGGATGTGGTTGTCCAGGACCCACAGGCGATGGCTCATCGACGCTCCGATCCCGTGCACGTCGATCTCCCCCGGCGAGTCGAAATCACCATTGTCGTGGATATGGCTGCTCCAGATCAGCACATCGGTCGAATTCGATACGAAGACGACGGTGGTGTTCCTTCTGATGTCGAGCCCATGAACCTCGAGGCGACGGAGTGCGATGTGATCCGCGTCGGCGACCCCGAGGTTGTGTTGGCTACTGCGTGACAAATCGACCTCCAGGTCCTCCACGATCACGTAGGACCCGGTGACCGTCACATCCGCCATCAACGCCGTGCCCTGCGGATCGCCGCGGACGATGATCGGCTGGCACGGAGTGCCGGCACCCCCGATAGTGACTTCGCGCTCCGACGGAAGGTCGCCCGCCGGCAACTGAACCAAGGACCCCGGCGCAAGGCTCGCAAGGTCCGCGAGCGAGGAGAACGGCACCTCATGCATTTGTCCGCAGGCGTTGTCTGCCCGCTCGTGGATCCCGAAGGGTGGCTCGGGAATGCCCAGCGGCGCATTCCACGTCTCCGCAGGATCCGGCCTACCGTCACCCTGGCTGACGTGCGGATCCGAGCCGCCATCCGCAACGTCGCCGCTGCCGTCTTGGCCAGACTCCGCATCTGCCATCGTCCCGGATTCCTGGTCTTGCCCATCGTCGCCGTGGCCGACGCCCCCCCCGTCGGGGTCGGTTGTTCGATCGTGATTCGAAGGCAACGGGTCGGAAGCGGACTGGCCACAACCGGCCATGGCGATCAGCGCTACAGCCAACAGGTAGGGAATGCATCTGGACACGGTCCGACGATCGTAGTGGACCTCGACGGCGGGGGCCCGACAGGAGCGTAGGCACGATAGGGGGTCACCCCGAACCCAGCCATCCCACCCCGTGCGCACCTCTCGGTCGCCCACATGCATCGCCGATCACCCATCTCACTCAACTGCTCGACTCCGCGGCGCTTTCGCTGGGATCGAACGTGCCGCGCGGACCGTCTTTGTCAGCCTCCCCGAAGGCGATAGATGGCGCGCAGGCGCGCGCCCATCACGCAGAGGTCGTCGTCCCGCTGGAAGGCAGCAACCTCCAAGTCGACAAACGCGTGCCCCTTGCGCTCGAAGAGATCCACCACGGCGGCTTCCACAACGAGCAAGGTACCCAGGTCAACGGGAGCATAGAACTGGGAGTCGGTCTGTACGTGCAACCAGGCGGGCATGCGCGCGTTGGCGGCGAGGACCCTGTTGGTGGTGCCGAGTAGAAAGGCCGCATTGGCATAGCCTCCGCCCTGTGGCCGCAGCAACGGGGGCATCGCCGCGCCATCGCGGAAGCACTGGAACATCGCGTGTTCCGCATCCCAACGGGCAGCGACCGACCCCATGCCCTGATCGCGCAGCCGCTGAAACACTTCGCGGCTCGCCAGCGGTCGCTCGGCATCTTTGTCGACGCGACGATCGCCGCGACGGGAGGGGGGTGCGGGCGCCTCCGCTGGTAGCTCGACCCGCCCCTCGGCGCACAGGACGTCATCGGGGCCGACCACACGGCCATCGTAGGCGTCATCGCCGAGCTCAGCGACCTCCGTGCGAAAGGCATCGCGATCGTAAAGAGGCTTCTTCACGACCACCGACGCGCGGCCACGCTGCAGGAACGGAAGCCCCCACGCGCGCACCGCGGGATCCAGCAAATAGGCCGACACCGTAACGCCGGGAACGAGGCCCCCGCGAAAGCCATGCCGCTGCGCGACATCGTCGCCATGGATGGCGTTTTCCGATTGGGGGACTTGGTTATAGGCGATGCCCGACAAGGGCATCGGAGAGGGTTTGCTCGCGGAACTCATCGTGTGCCTCGAAGTTGGGGCTGGGTCGTGCGGGTCACCGCCATCCCTCACCCACCTTGCGGGCACAGTCAAGGCGGGCGAGCACCCCCAACCCGAACGATGAGAAGCCGTCCGCGGTGTGGCATAGTCCGTGCCGATGCTACCCGCGCTCTATGGCGAACTCGTTCCCTTCTACCACTTGCTCGACCCGCTGGAAGACCACGCCGGTGAGGGGTCCGAATACGGCGATGTGTTGCTCGGTGCCGTGGAGGGCGCCAGCAGTCTGCTCGAGCTCGGCGCGGGCGCCGGCCACGGCGCACACTACGTCAAGCGCTGCTTCGAACGCGTGACCCTGACGGACCTGTCGGGGGCGATGCTCGACCGGAGCCGCACTCTGAACCCCGACTGCGAACACGTGGAGGGCGACATGCGCAGCCTCAGGCTGCCCGTTCAGTTCGACTGCGTGCTCATCCACGACGCGATCGCCTACATCGCCACGCGCACAGACCTTCTTTCGACCCTGCGAACAGTGGCCGCCCATCTGCGCCCCGGGGGCGCAGCCCTGCTCGTTCCCGACTGCCTCAAGGAGTCCTTTCGAGAAGGCCACGAAGACCACGCCGGGGATGACGACGAGCGAAGCCTGCGCGCGATCGCCTGGTCCCACGACCCCGACCCGAACGACGACACCTACCTCTACGACTTTGCGTTCCTACTGCGCGAGCACGGCCAAGTGCGCGCGGTCCACGATCGGCACGTCTGCGGACTGTTCGACGAGGCCACGTGGCTCTCCACGATCACATCGGTCGGCCTTCGAGGCGACGTCATCTCGCGACCCCTACC
>JAPPOR010000049.1 GCA_028817905.1 Myxococcales bacterium | reverse complement strand
AGTTACCGGCTTGCCTGCGACCCACAGGACGGGAGCCACGATGCGCACCGCCCCGCGCAATGTCTCCACCAATGCCTGCCTGGCCACCGCATCACCGGTCTGATGAAACAAAGCGCTGTGGGCGCCGACGAAGCGATGCGAGATGCCCTCTTGACTGGCCTCGTGCGGAGCTAAAGCCATGTGACAGTCACGGCAAGCCCTGGTGGCAAACGGCTCGAGTGTACGTGCGCGGCTGTCGGCGAATACGGATGAGCCCCATGCGCCCAGATCGTCCATGCCAAACAGGTGGTGCCGATTGCCTGTCTGGGGGCCGACAAAGCCCCGGTGGCACGCCCCGCACAAACGCGGGTCTCGCAGGGCGGGCATGGCGAGCCTCTCCCGATGACGTGCAAGGCTCTCGGGATCGCCAGGCTCGGGCATTGGGACCGGGGCGCCGCTGAGCTCGAGGCTACCGTTCCCGTCGGGATTCGCCGACGAGGCGCTATGACAGATCAGACAGGTGATGCCCACCGTTGCGAGTGGATCGCTCAGCTCTAGCTCGTCCTGCATCTTCGACGAAAGCAGCAGCAACGGATCGTGGCAGCCTCCGCAGTGTTGACTCGCACGCATACCCGCCGACGCTCGCAGGTGGTCGACGGACGCGCGGTACCACGGATTGTCAAATGAAGCATGCGCGTGGGCGCTCTGCCGCCACTGCTCCGTCTGCTCAGCGTGGCACGGCGAGCATGCCTCGACGTTCGAAAACGACGCGACATCTATCTGACCATCCGCGTCTGGGCGCATCAGCGAAGGCCAAAACGGGCCGCTGTCGTTCGGAAGGCTCGCCGCCGGCACGGTGGCAATCGCGATGTTGCCACGGGCGACCCCTTGGACCCGAGCCACGGGCGGCGACAGCTGGCGCAGTTCGCGCCGTTGGCCTGCCCCGTCGCCACAGGCGACCAACCAGCATGTGGCGATCAGAAGGCGGGCGCATCCTGATCGTCCCGGGCCCTTGATCATAGGCGCGTCGTCCCCTCGGCCCACCAGTAAGCACGCTAGAGCAGCCGGGTCAATACAGTGAGAGCAGGCGGGCTTCGTACGCGCGCGTAGCGGCACGGCGGCGGAGCTTGAAGGTTGGGGTCAACAGTCCGTTGTCTCGCGTGAATTGTCGGGTTTCCAGCCAGAAGTTCCGTACCAGCTCGAAGGTTCGGAAGTCTCGACTGTGCCGCAGGATCTCGTCGTGAATGATCCGCCGTGTGCGCGGATCGGCAATCAACGCCTCCGCGGGGCGCTCGTCGCCTCCGAGATAGGCACGCAGATAGGGTACATCGACCACGATCAAGGCAACGTTGTAGTCCTGGCCGGCGCCATACAGCATGCACTGCAGCACAAACGGGCTGAGACGCAGTTTTTGTTCCAGCGGGGCAGGCGCCACGTAGCGACCGCTTGTGAGCTTGTAGAGGTCCTTTACCCGACCCGTAATAAAGAGATAGCCATCGTCGTCGACGTAGCCCACGTCGCCGGTCCGCAGACCACCATCGGGCGTGCGCACGCGGGCTGTTTCCTCGGGTCGATTATGATATCCCTCCATGACCCCCGGGCTGTGGACGATGATCTCCCCTTCCCTCGGGTCGTCAGCATCGACCGCAACGGTGTCGATGACGATCTCCGTTCCGGGCAGCGGCTTACCGACACTTCCGAACTTGGGTGCGTCGGTCGGGTTGGTCGTCACCGACCCACAGGACTCGGTGAGCCCGTACCCCTCATAGATTCGTATCCCAAGCCGATCCATGAACTCGGGAATCTCGGCAGCCAGAGGCGCCGCGCCCGAGACCGCCATGCGAAGGCGCCCCCCCATCCGCTGCGTCAACCTCGGAATCACCGTGCGCTCGGCGAAGCCTGCGGCAAACCGCTGGGAGAACGATGGTTGGTCCCCCTGCTGCTGTCGCGAGCGGGCCTGGACAGCGTTGTCAAACATCCGCTTGCCGAGCCCAGACTGTGTCCCAAGTTCGCGCAACACCTGATCATAGAGCTGGTTCCAAATGCGCGGGACCCCGTACAGCACCGTTGGCTTTACCCTCGGCATCTCACGGAACAGCTCGTCCGAGTTGCTGCAAATCGCAACCGTCACCCCCCTGAGCAACGCTGTATTGAGCTCGACACCACCCCCAAATACATGGGCCCATGGGAGGAAGCCCATAGAACGGGGATCGGGCCCGTAGTCCCGCACGCGCGCGAGGGCTGTGGCCTGGTATACCAGGTTTTCATGCGTAAGCCGGACCCCCTTGGGTTCACCGGTGGTGCCCGAGGTATAGATGATCGTGGCCATGTCCTGAGCCTTGGGAAGCCGCGCCTTGATGTCACGCCCCGCCCCTTGCCTCAGGAGCTCCCGCATGGAGCCTGTACCAACGTCACTCGCGTCGAACGGCACGATGTGCTGGAGGTCGAGCAAGTCCTCCCGGAGTGTATTGACCCGGTGACCGATGCCCGCGCTGGCGACGAAGCAAACCTTCGCCCGGCTGTCGCGCAGCGTGTAGTCCCACTCGGACTCGGATTGCGCCTCAAACATCGGCACGTAGATGGCCCGCCGCTGATAAGTGGCATGGGCAGCCACGATCCACTCAAGCCGGTTGTTGCTGATGACGGCGACCCGGTCCCCGCGCCCGACCCCCAGGCTCGCCAGACCTGCTCGACAACGGACGACCAACTCAGCCAGCTGGCGGTAGCTGGTCCACACCCACTGGCCGCCCACGAGTGACCCAAACGCCGCCCGATCCCCGTGCGTTTCCACCGCGTGCTCAAACAGTTCCACCAAGTTGGTGATCCCGTCGAACTCGGGCGCCCCCGGGTCGCGATCGTCTGTGGCCGGCTGCCTCATGCTAGTATCGTGCTTTGGCGGATCCACGCCCGCGTCCGCCGCCTTCGACGTCGGTGCACACGTTTCCCCTGGCAAGCCCAGCAATCTTGCCGGGTCCCCCCAATAGCACCGGTTATACGAGCACTAGCCCCTGGTGCGAACCCCCAAGCCGCGCCCCGCCTGCGATTCTTGCCCGACCAGCAGGCCGGGTGCTCCCGCTCGACCGGGGCTGCCGCGCAACGGCCTTGGAGATTTACGCAGACGTGCAAATTCACAGGAGTAAGATTGTCACGGCGGTGGACTGGGGGCCACTGCAGGCCTTCCCTCCGCCGAAAATCCATTGCTAATTCGTGTTGACGCTGTAGTTTCCCCGAACCTCGCGGGGCCGTTGCCCCTGCGGGTCGTCATGCCGACCGACGGTCCCAGCGTCGAGAGTCCGGCCCCAGTATGTCAGGAGCGAGTAGAACATGAGAGAAGCGGTCATCGTTTCCACCGCGCGCACGCCCATTGGCAAAGCCTACCGCGGCGCGTTCAACGACACGGAATCCCCTGCCCTTGGGGGGCACGCGTTGCGGCATGCGGTGCAGCGAGCGCGCTTGGAGGGCGGCGAAATCGAGGACGTCGTGATGGGTGCCGCGGTCCAGCAGGGCACCCAAGGCTTCAACCTCGCGCGCCAGTGCGTCATCCGCGCGGGCCTGCCCGTGACCGTCGCGGGGACCACGATCGACCGCCAGTGCTCGTCGGGCCTGATGGCGATCGCCACCGCGGCTAAGACGATCGTCTGCGATGGAGTCGACATCATGGGCGCAGGCGGCATGGAGTCCATCAGTCTGGTGCAGAACGAGCACGCCAACGGATACCGCCGGCAGGACCCCGCGATTCTGGAAAAAAAGCCAGAGCTCTACATGCCCATGATCGATACCGCCGAAGTGGTGGCTGCGCGCTACGGCGTCAGTCGAGACGTCCAGGATGAGTACTCCCTGGAAAGCCAGAAGCGCACCGCCGCCGCCCAGGACGAGGGCAAGCTCGACGACGAGGTCGTGCCTCTTCCGACCGTCAAGCTGGTCAAAGATAAGGCGACCGGCGAGATCAGCAAGCAGAACGTGACGCTCACCAAGGACGAGGGCAACCGGCCCAGCACGACCCTCGAGGGTTTGAAGAGCCTGGCGCCGGTCAGGGGCGAAGGGAAGTCGATCACAGCTGGCAATGCGAGCCAACTGTCAGACGGCGCATCTGCCTGTATCCTGATGGAGCGGAAGGAGGCGCAGCGGCGCAATCTGACACCTCTGGGCGTCTACCGGGGGCTGGCGGTGGCGGGCTGCGAGCCCGACGAGATGGGCATCGGACCCGTGTTTGCGGTGCCACCACTGCTCAAGCGCAATGGCCTCACTGTCGATGACGTCGACCTATGGGAGCTGAACGAAGCCTTCGCAGTCCAGGTGCTGTATTGCCGCGACAAGCTGGGAATTCCCCAGGAACGCCTGAACGTAAACGGGGGCGCGATCAGCATCGGCCACCCCTATGGCATGAGTGGCGCCCGCATGACGGGCCACGCGCTGATCGAGGGCAAGCGCCGCGGTGCCAAGTACGTCGTGGTCACCATGTGCATCGGCGGTGGCATGGGTGCCGCTGGCCTCTTCGAGGTCTGCTAGAATCCTTGACCAGCGTGCTCGGTGCACAGATGAGTCAAGTTTGGACACCTCGCCATTCTCCGTGGGTGTCCTAACAAGGATTCCAAGTCGCACCTGAGTTGCTCCGGCCGTGATGGGCGGCCGGATTCGCCCCACGCGCAGTGCGCTGGGGCGGAGCCCCGCCATCTGGA
>JAPPOR010000910.1 GCA_028817905.1 Myxococcales bacterium | reverse complement strand
TAACGCGACCAAACTTGACGCAAACGCCCACAGAACGCTGACTCAAGGTCGCTAGTCCGGAGCCCCTTAGTCAACTGGCAGGAGAAAGGTCCGAAAAGCTGTTGACGACTGCGTCGATCAGACCAAAGTCCTTCGCCTCCTCGGCGCTGAACCAGGTGTCTCGCTCGATTGCGGCCGCGATGGTCGCATCGTCCTTGCCGGTCTTGCCCGCATAGAGCTTCACGATCCGTTCCCGTGTCTTGAGGATCTCACGAGCCTGGATCTCCAGGTCCGAAGCCTGACCACGAATGGCACCGTGGATCGCAGGCTGGTGGATGAGAATGCGGCAGTGGGGCGTGGCGAATCGCCGCCCCTTGGGTGCGCACTGCCCGAGAATCGATCCCATGGACGCCGCCAAACCGGTGACCAGCGTGGTGATGGGCGAGGTAATCATCTCCAACTGGTCCCACACGGCAAAGCCCGCATCGACCGATCCCCCTGGCGAGTTGATGATCAACGTGATCGGCTTGCCTGGTTCCTTGAGCTCCAAGTACCAGAGCTTTCGGATCGCGGCGGTGGCGGACTCATGGTTGACATCCTCGGAAAAGAAGATTCTTCGGTGATGCAACAGAGTGCGCTCGATCTCGTCTTCCAAGCGTCCGGGATTTACGATGTCAGTCACGTCTAAGACCTCCCACCCGGGAGTTTAGCCCGCATTCACCTTCAAATCACGTGTCCTCTTACAAACAGCCGGAGGGCGTGCTCGCTGCTCCCGCCTCGATGGGACATCCGGGCTAGAGGCGGGTTCCATCTTCACTCAGCCAGCCCGGGTGCACGGGCAGCTTCGCTGGCGCCCACGACGGGAACCCGGTCGCGATAGAACGTCCGCAAGAGGGCGGGGAGGAAAAGAACGTCGATGACGAGCGCCAACGCGATCGAAAGAGCGATGAGCATGCCAAACTCTTGGATGTTGGACATGTCTGAAACGACAAACACCAGGAAGCCACCACACAGGATCAAGCTCGTGCTGACCATGGCGCGGCCAGAGTGGTCGAAGGCGTGCTCGAGGGCCGCTTCAACCTGCCCATGGTGGTCATAATGATTACGGAACTGATGCAGGAAATGGATCGTGTCATCGACAGCGATCCCGATCGCGATCGACGCAAGCATCAGGTTGGCACCATTGATCGCAATACCGGTCCACCCCATGAAGCCAATCACAGCCAGAATCGGCATCAAGTTCGGCACCATCGCGATGAGGCCGAGCTTGAGACCCCGCAGCAGCACCACCATGACCAGTGTGATGACGACAAACGCCAAACTGAAGCTCCTCAGCAAGTCGGTGATCAGACTCCGGACCACCTGAAACGAGCTGAAGACGGCTCCGGTCAGCCGCACATCCGCCAGCTTCCCCAGGTTCGCTTCCACACCGCTCGTGAAATGGTCGGTTACGGGGCCGTACGCGCTGGCCTCGAGCCACTTGACTCGAATCACCATCAACGCACTCGACAGATCCACCGTGGCTAGCCGCTTGAGCTCATCTGGGCCAGAGTTCTCGAACAGCGTAAACATGTCCACGACGCCACGGTCGGTCTCGGGAACGCGGTATGCGTCGTCACTACCACCGTTGACGGCGCGGTGACTCTCACGCACCACGTCGAGGACGCCGGTCGTCGTTCCGATGAAATTCTCATCACCGCTTGGCGCCACATAAGCGCGCGTGTGTTGCTCAAGGGCCTCCAGCCCGAGCATCAGTTCGCGGTCCTTGAGGCCATGGCCCTCTTTGGGATTGATCAGCATGGCGATGCTGCTCGTGCCGCCGACATGCTCATCCATCGTTCGGAAGGCTTGCTTGATGTCGTAGTGATCCGGCATCCAAGCGAGTGGGTCGTGGTGAACGTAGATCTGGAGTGCCCCGGCCGAGAGCAGGCCCACCAGCGTGGTCCCCACGAGCAACCCTCGCGTGCGCCGACGCGGAACGCCCCCCTCCGGATCGCGCGTCGCCATGTTGCACGCACCCAGCACGCGGTCGATTAGATCAGGACCACGGTCGACTGTCTTGACCCCAAGCAGGCTGCGTTTGTTGAACGTCAACACGATCGGCAGCAACACAAGCGACAACGTCAGCGCGACGAATACGCCGAAAGCACCGAACGCGCCCATCTCGCGAATTGCACCAAGCGAAGCCATTCGAAAGCTCAGAAGCCCAAGCGCCGTGGTCAACGTTGTGAAGAAGACCGGAATACCCGTGGCTGCCACAGCATCAACGATGGCTGCGTTGTTCTCCAACCCACGACGACGATTGTCACGGTACACGGACTGCATGTGAACCGAGTCGCCCATGCCCACGCAGATCAGAAACAGCGGCAGGATGTTGCTCACGATGGTCATTTTCGAGCCGAGGGTCGACATCGCACCAAGTGTCCAGACGGCAGACATCGCTACGACCAGCGCGGGCCCGATCACGCCGAGCGGATGGCGAAAGATCAGAGCAACGATAATGACGATCAGCAGCATGCCAGCACCGATCAGGCGCTGGAAGTCGTTCATGAGAACGCGTGAAACGGTGGCATTGAGCGCCGCTGGCCCTCCAAGCCATATGCGTGCGCCCTTTTCGCGGTACCGTGTCACGATCTGCTCGACCTCAGCAAAGACCAGGTTGCGGTCGGACTCGGCCATGTTCTGCGTGCGGACTACGAGCACGGCGTGACGCCCCTCGCGACCGATCACCTGCCCAACCAGCTTCGCGTCTGCCATCACCTTGGCCCGCAATGCAGGAAGATCGGCCTCCTCGGGCCACCGGTCCAGCAGGCCGCCCACCCACAAGCCCCCGTCTCGCCACTCCGTCTGACGAACATTGACAAGGGAAACCACCTCGTCGATGACGCTCCCACCGGCCTCGTCGCCCCAGCCCGCGTCCCCAAAATCCGCGAAGTCGTCGGCCGTCGCCCCTTCAACTGGCGCGGGGGTAAGATCGAGAGCCGCTGCCCGTTGCTGGGGGAGTTCTACATCGATCCGCTCTAGATCCTCGTGTAGCGCCCGAAGCCGCTCGAGGAACGGCATCGTAAAGACCTCGCCCTCTACGATCACTTGCATCAGAGCGTCTGAGCCGAAGCTGGACTCGAGCTCATTGAGCGCCAAGGTCGCCGGATGCTCCTCACCGAAGAAGCCGCGCGTCGTCGGGTCGACGACCAACTTCGTCTTCACCTGAAGCGCTGCGAACACCGACACCGCGAGAATCAACGCAAGCAGCGGAAACCTCATTCGCAGGACCAGCCGTGCCCATGCAGCAAAGAACGCGCTGCGCGGCGCCTCGAGCTCGTGCCCCTTGGCCGGGTGGCCCATTCAGCGACCCCGCGCGCCGGGCTGGAGGGCACGCCGCTCCGTTTTGGTCAAGATCACCACGAATATCCCTTCCTCACAGGAGCGCATGTGGGTGCTCCTCGGTCAGGGTAGACGATAGGGTCGGTCGTTCTTGATCGCCAAGACTTCTCGCTCAAATCCGCAAGGATCTGGATGCACCGCCGGGACCAGCCGGGTCCCTAGGCGAGGCGGCTGCGCTCGTCGGGATCCCCGGCCTGCGCCTCATCGTCATCACACTGTTCACGCACCGATGCGGCACGATGATGACGGAAGCGCCGACCGACGAGCAGGGTGCCCTCGACCACCCCGATCGTCATGTAGCTCAGTAGCAGCCAACCCAGCGCAAACGCGGAATGCCAAGTCAGTGCCAAAAACAAACTGCTACCCAGCGCGAACGTGAAAAGCACAAAGGTCCGAACGTTTAGACGCAAATCCTTGAACGAACGGAAGGGTATCGAGCTGACCATGAACAGCGACAGCAACAACACGACTACAAGCACGAGGCGAGGCGAGCCAGAGAGGTGCCCGGAGACCGCGTGGTCAGCCGCGACCAGTGACACGAGCATGCCGGCCGCACCGGGAATGGGAAGCCCCTTGATGTACTTACCAGGCTTGGTCGGGCTGCCATCATTGCGCATCGACAACACGTTGAAGCGCGCCAAACGAATCGCGCCTGTGGCAACGAACGCGAATGCCGCAAACAATCCGACGTCGCCCAGCACGGACAGGGTCCAGGTATGCACCAAGATCGCAGGTGCGACCCCGAATGAGACGAGGTCCGCCAGTGAGTCGATCTGGATCCCGAAGGCACTCTGTGTGCGGGTGAGCCTGGCTACGCGCCCGTCGATGATGTCGAAGAACAGGGCGAACACGATCAGAAGCGAAGCTCGGTAGAGCTCGTGGCTCGAAGTCGCCTGGGCCGCCACCAGGGAGGCGTAGAAGCCGCAGAATACGCTCGAGAGCGTAAACAAATTCGGCAGAATAAACAACGACTTGCGAAAGTTGAGATGCATCTGAGTCCGGTGGGAGCCCAAGCAGCCCTTGCAAAGCCGGGCGGAAAAGCACCAACAATCACCTTATGCACAACCGCCGAGCCTGTCCAGGAGGCGCAATCACCGACCCGCATCGCTGCGCTGGTGTCTTCTAACTCCATCGCGTTTCGTCTCCCTCACACGATCGGCGAGGTATCGGCGGTCGCCGAAAAGCGCTGTGAAGCCGAATCCCTGCGTGATCCACTAGCCCGCATCCATCACCAAATCACGCGCCCTCGCACAACTGCTCGACTCCGCAGCGCTTTCGCTTCAGTCGAAAATACAGC
>JAPPOR010000057.1 GCA_028817905.1 Myxococcales bacterium | reverse complement strand
CAGATTGACTCAGATCGTTGGAGCTTGCGCACCCCACCGCCAGCCCAAGCCACGCAACAATACCTACCTTCAAGCGTACTCTCATCATTTGAACCTACTCCCTTGACACCTGCAGAGACCCTCGCGGGCACACGCAAGGCGCAGGCGTAGCCGCGCTTGCGCGCCCATGGTGGCCCGATGCAACCGTTTAGAAGAATGAGAAGGGCGGGATGCGATGCGGCCCGTTGCGCTACGAGCCCATGAGCGCGGCTAGACACGCAGCTTCGTTGGCGGACGCGTCTAGCTCGAGATTGCACTCGGGGGGCAGCGCACGCATGCATGCGTCGAGATCGAACGTCGAACTCCCCTGCTTGCAGGCGTCGGGCAGGAGCATCTTGACCGCTGGCGAGGCGAGTAGCCCGAATGGAAGCATCACGTCTCCCTGACCCTCGGGCGTAAGTGAGCGCAGGTAGATGACAAGATCGTTCGCCTGTTCCTCCGCGACACTCCACGTATGGAGCAAGGGGTAGAAGAACTCGGCCTCGGGTGGTAGCACCCGGTAACCGATCCCCTCCGGCTTCTTCCCCTCCGTCAGGATGGTGGCGATCTCCCCGTCTGCGAAGCGCGCGATCTGGGTGGGTGTATGCTGAACCTGAAAGTTCTCGGCCCCGCTCGTGTGGCACGTATCGCACCGCATATTCGAGGAGAGGCCATAGGCCTCGGACTCCATGAGGTCAACGGAAACGATGTTGCCGTCGGCGTCGCGCTCGATGCTGTCGATCAGCAGGGTGATGTTGACCAGCGTCTCCGGAGTGGCGTCCGCGAGCAGCGAAACCAGGTCAAAACTGTCCCCGCTAACGTAGCGCTGCTTGCCCCTTTCCCACTGCTCAGGCGTGGCCTCGGTGATATACAGTGTCGCCTGACCGCCGAGCTGGCCCGAGCTGACGGTGATCAAGACTTCCTGCACGGGCCTTTCGACGGTGATCAGCACGCCTAACTCCGTGCCGTCATCCGCTTGCCACTGGCCGAAGCTCACGGCATCGGCCGGAACGGCCTGCCAATGTTCGGGCTCCGTGGCGAGACCCGGCACATAGGCGGGTAGTGAGAATACGTGGACGCCGTCATAAGCCGAATACATCGGAGAATAGATGATCTCCAGCGCGTCCCAATCCACGTCTGGGTCCATCATCGCATTCGCCATCTCGGCAGGGAGATCGCTGCTACGCGGAAGCGACGCCTCGTGTGTTGGACCTTCTGTCTGTTCTGCTCCTGTCGCGGCGGCGGGTTCGTCCGTTTGCTGCGGGCCAGTAGCGGAGGTTCCGTTCGCATCCTGGGGGGATCGTGATTCGGGAGAACGTGTGGGGCGTTCATCGCCTTGGCGCTCGGGTGGCCCAGCCGCCCCTTGTCCGCCACATGCTGTGCCCATCAGCAAGCCGCCTACGATCACGCCGAGTATCCATTGCTGACTGTCCATGCTGGTCCCTGCTCCTTGGCTTCCCATGCTACGTAGCCAAGCGTCCCACTGTGGGTTGGACGTTTGAGCGCCGCTGGAAGCACCTGCAACCACTTGGCCGCCCATGCCACCGAAGAGGCTGGAACCAGGCCCCCAATGACAGAATCGCTGACGTCCTGATACAATGGCCGTCGAGCTGGGGGACAGTTCGTGAACGACACCGAACCCGTCGTGGGAAAGACCGCGGGATTCCGCGCAGTGGGGGGCTGCGTGATCTACGTGGGGGGGACCAGACCCCCGAGCAACGAGGACTGGGATGCTTATCTCGACTTCCTCGCACCACGCCTATCACCCACCCACGTGACCCCACGGGTGGTGTGGGACGATTCGGAGGGACCGTCGCCCCTCAGCCGAAAGAAGCTCGTAGACCTGACACGGGATTTCCCGGTCAAGGTCGCCCTGGTAAGTAGCAGGCGCACAGTGTCGGTGGTGCTCAACTGGCAGCGCGACGCGCCCGCCTACCACGACTTCTCACCCGACCAGCTCGATGAAGCGGTCGCTTTCGTCGGCGTCCGGGGTGACGCCGCCATCAGTGTCGTGACGGCCCTCCATGGCCTGCGTCGCCTGCTGCTCGGGTCGGGCACACACCCCTGCAACACGGCGACGCAAGCAGGACGGCACCCGATTGGCTGACGCCACGGGGCCTGCTTCTTGACGAATGCGATCGGTGTTGTTGCCGGACAGTGTCCCGGGTCTCGATGGCGGACGTACCGCCCGCCCCGCTACTGCTTGGCCGCCCTCGTGGAGCATGGGGGCGGGCCTTTGAAGTTGAGCACTTGATGCTGAGCTTCCGTGGCAGCTTGCGATGCGCCTCCATGCACGTGGTGGTCGGCTCGCAAAGCCCGGATAGCGTGCCCCAAAGGGCGTATGGCCGCCTTTGGCGGACGATCGGAAGCTTGCTCACACAGACCCGAAAGTGGGCGCGGCTTGACCTGCCGGCTTCACCACCCGGTGTGGAACCCGCATCCGAAATACTACACGCCTTCGAAAGGATCTTGTCATGTTTTTCGCTGTAGGTTCCCGCGCTGAGGAGGACATCATGGGACGACTAAGAAGGTTGCGCAGGGGGCGCGGATGCGTGTACCGCGGCCACGTGGAGGGGACGGCACTTGTGCTTGGCCTGTGCCTGGGGTTCGTCGGTTGCGATTCCGATGACAACGCAGATCAGAAAGACGACAGCACCGCCCGGGAACAGGAAAGTACCGCGGCGGAGAAGGACCCGGATCCGACCGCGGCCGAAGTCATGACGAAGTCGGGGCCGATCGCGGGAGAAGTAGTCGACGAAGAGGGCACCCCGGTGCACGTATTTCGGGGGGTTCCCTACGCAGCCCCCCCGGTCGGTGACCTCCGATGGAAGCCGCCCGAACCGGTGGAGCCATGGACCGAGGTGCGAAGCGCAACCGATTGGGGGGATCGCAGCCCGCAGGCCTCATCCAGGTTGGTAGATAACGGCGAAATCAGTGAGGACTGCCTGAACTTGAACGTTCTGACACCTTCGCTCGAGGAAAGCTCCGCCCTACCGGTGATGGTGTTCTTCCACGGGGGCGGGCTTACCATCGGAACTGCGAACTCGCCCACCTACAGTCACACCGCCCTACCGGCGGCTGAGAATGTGGTCGTCGTCACGGTGAACCAGCGGCTGGGTCCCATGGGGTACCTGGCCCACCCGGCGCTCGCGGCCGAATCGGAGCACGATGCCTCCGGCAACTACGGTGTGTTGGACCAGATCGCAGCACTGGAGTGGGTCAAGGACAACGCGAGCGTATTCGGCGGCGATCCAGACAACGTCACGATCTTCGGCGAATCGGGCGGTGGAACCAAAGTGCTCTCCTGTCTCGGCTCGCCCCTCTGCGAAGGCTTGTTTCATCGCGCCATCGTGCAAAGTGGCTCCCGATCGGCGAGCGAGGGAGCGGTCACGGCGCGTGAAACAGCCGAGGAGCGTGGTGTGATGCTAGCCAAGAAACTCGGAATCGATGAAGACGACCCCGACATCCTTGAGAAGCTTCGAGCGTTCAGCTGGGAGGAAATCCTGGAGGCCTCCCAGGCCGACGACGCCGGGTTCGTGACGAACATCGCGATCGACGGCTGGGTCTTTCCCCAGTCCATCTACGATGCGTTGGTCAAGGGCGACCAGGCCAACGTCCCCTTGATCGTCGGCGCAAACAAGGGCGAAGCGGCCATGTTGATGAGCAGCGTTCCGGAGCTGGCAGAAAACATGAAGTCGGTCTCCTCCGAGGCCTATGTCTACGTCTTCAGCTATGTACCACCCGGCTGGCGGACTGACGACTGCCACGCGTTCCACGGTCTAGAGCTGCCCTACGTATTTGGTGCGCTCAAGGGGCTAGAGACTGCCACCATACGCTATCTCGGCATGAACGCCGGGTGCGCAACGGACACGGATCCTGACCCGGACGAGACAGACGAACAGGTGGCGGCCAACAGCATGAAGATCTGGGCGGAGTTCGCCAGGACTGGCAATCCTAGCGTGTCCGGCCTGATCGATTGGCCTGCCTACACCTCGGAGGACGGCCAATACCTCGAGATCGACGGCGAGCTTGCGGTGAAAGCAGGCGTAGCGACCGCGGGTGCTGACGCCCCTGGCATCGGTGGAACTCTCTCGCAGTAGGCGCTCTTCAGCGGCGTGGCCCGCAGGGGCGGCTCTCGCTAAGTCGGGAATCCGTCCCTGCACCCCGCGCCACCCCGTGTCACCAAACGAACACGGCTCACGAGAAATGGTGGAAGCCGACCACCTTCCACCGATGGAGCGTTGTTGCCAGCTGCGGTAGGGGCGACAGCTCGAGGGCGAAGCTGACGCGCCGCGCCACAGCCTGTTGGGCCTGCAGCCAAGAGCACCGCAAAGGCGCCCGCGCTCAACGCAACGGCCGCCAGGAGCGCGGTCAGGCCCGCTGCCAGAATGGGCTGGGGATACCCCCGCATGGGACCCGGTGCCGCGTCTTGTAGGCTGGCCAGGCGCGACAGCTGGCCCAACGTGAGCCGCGTTGGCTCCGGCGCATATAGAAGGCGACCGCGTCCGAGGGTATCAGGATCGGGTGTGCGTCCACATGGTGCAGAGCGTGCGGGTCGGTCGGACCTGGTGGGGTGTTCGGCTCAAGTGACGCGTTGACGCTGCACCCTCGCGGTGCTCATGGGAGGAGGGACCACATGTTGCGATCGGCAGTTCTCACGGATGTCTTCCTGGCCGGGTGTCTGGCCTTGGTGTTCGGGTGTTCGAGCAGCGGCGGAGGCGATACGGGGACAGGGTCCGAGCCCCTCGCCGACGGCGCACAAGAGGTCGACGGCGACGGTTCACAGATGATGCTCGCAACCTCTTCCGGTGACCCTGGAGCCGCCGGCAACGGGCCCGGTGGCTCCCAGACTAGCGGCGGGGCGGACCCGCAGAGCAGCGCGGGTGCACCTCCCCCGGCGGGCATGGACTCTGCGCTGGTTGCGATGGCGAGCAATGGCGTCGGGGCGGACGTCGAGGATGGCAAAGTACTGCCGATCGTCTTCGTGCACGGCTTTGCCGGCTCAGCCCAGCAATATCAGTCCCAGGCCATGCGCTGGGAGCAAAACGGTTACCCCCAGGACCTGATCCGTGCCTTTGACCACGATGGTGCAGGCCTGGCAATCGCTGAGTACGCCGACGGGGTCGACGCTTTCATCGACCAGATGCTCACCGACTTCCCGGAATACGACCAAGTCTATCTGATCGGTCACTCGCGTGGCACACGCGTCTCGAACACCTACCTGATGGATGAGGCCCGGCGCGCGAAGGTGGCAAAGTACATCTCGCTCGACGGTGCCCCCTGCCCGATGACCGTGGCATGCCTGGCCCCAACCCAGAAACTCTTGCCGGGCCAGGCCCATGTGGAAGTGGCCACGTCGGCCGAATCCTTCGCCATGCAATACGAGTTCATCATGGGTGCGCCCCCTGCCACAATGGAGATCACGAAGCAGGACGGTCCGGTGACGCTCTCCGGGCGGGCCGTGCTGTTCCCGCAGAACGTGGGTGGTGAGGGTGTGCTCGAGTTCTGGGAGATCGACTCGCAAACCGGCGAGCGCGTTACCGAGACACCGCTAGCAAGCTTCCAGATCGACGACTCCGGCGCCTTCGGCCCGGTCACCGTCGATCCAGACAAGCTCTACGAGATGCGTCTGTACCGCCCGGACCTCGATACCGAGCAGCATGTCTATACCCAACGAACCCCGCGCGACAGCTCCCTTGTCCGCATCCTGTCGCAGGACCCGGAGACGTCGACCAGTCGCAGCAACAGCAACCTGGGGCCGGGGCATGCCATGCTCATCGCCATGCGCATGCGCGAGTGGTACGAGACCGATGTGCTCGAGATCGGGACCTCCGGCGAGGCCGGCACGGCCGAACCGGTCAATGTGATCACGGACGCGGTCGGGCGGGGAAACATCGCGCTGCACCTGCATGACGCAGCGGCTTCCCCGGGGGACACGAGTCTTGGTGAGCTGCCCTACTTCCCCGACCAGCCGTTCCAGACCGGGTTGGACGTGTACATGCCCGCCGCGGACCCTCCCAACGGAACGATCACGGTCACGAACTATCCCCGGGGCGACATGGATCGACCCCAGACGCTCGTGTTCCCCAACTGGTCGTCCGATCGGCACTCGATATCGGTCATGTTCAGCGACTACGCGCACGACTAGGGCCTGTCCCTATATTCGTTTTCAGCGGGTTTCCGAGCGCGGCGGGGCCGGATGCAAGGACGCTTCGCGCAGGCATACTGTCTGTATTTCAAGCGGAGCGGACGCCGCAGACGGTCCCGCCCCGCCGGAAAGCCGCGAAAACGAATATAGGGACAGGCCCTAGTCGGCAGCCGGTTGCCGGAGCCGTCGGGGGAAAAACGGAGAGCGCCAGGTAAGAATGCCGGCGTCGCTGCGTCCAAGACCATGAGTCACGCGATATGCACGCGCTACCTCATGGCGCCCGACCAGGAAGGCATCTCAGAACATGGCACACGACTACGACATCCTCATCATCGGCGGTGGCAACGCTGGCTTCGCCGTATCCAAGACCGCCCACGAGGCAGGCAAGAGGGTCGCCTTTGTCGAAGAACGGGACTTTGGCGGTACCTGCCCGAACCGTGGCTGCACTCCCAAAAAGGTGCTCGTGGCTGCGGCCCACGCTCTAGATGAAATCGAACGGGCCTCCGTGCACGGCATCGAGGTGGCCACACCACGGGTGCAATGGTCACGCTTGATCGAACGCGCCCGGAACATGGTGGCGTTTGTTCCGGATGCCATGGAGTCAGTGGCCAGGAAGCGCGGCGACGTCTTCCGCGGCCACGCAACCTTCATCGACGCCCATACCGTCAACGTGGACGGTCGAGTGCTGCGCGCCGCGCACATCGTCATCGCGACCGGGTCGCGTCCGCGCCCCCTCGCGATCCCGGGCGCTGAGTACCTGACAACTTCGGAGGACGTGCTCGGCGACCCGGTGTTCCCGGATGAGGTCATCTTCATCGGTGGGGGCGTGATCGCGCTGGAGTTCGCGCATGTCCTTCAGCGAGTGGGCAGCCGCGTACGTATCCTGGAGGCCATGCCACGCCTGCTACCCCGCCAGGACGCGGAGGCGGTGGGCGAACTGCAGGCCGAGACAGGGCGCATCGGCGTTGCGATCGAAACCGACGTGAAGGTGGTTCGCATCGAGCCAAGTGAGGGGCGACTACGGGTTCACTACGAGGTGGGCGGCAAGGCATACTCGCGCCTGGCAGACCGCGTCGTCAACGGGACCGGCCGCATAGCGAACGTCGGCGACCTGGACCTCGAGGCGGCCGGCATCGAGCACGACGGAGTCCGTGTCCTGGTTGACGAATATCTTCGGTCGACCAGCCAGCCCCACATCTGGGTCGCAGGCGATGCCTTAGCCCACACCGCTCAGCTGTCGCCGTTGGCCACCTATGAGGGCGCCATCGTAGGGCACAACATCCTGCATGGCCCCGTAAAGCAACCGGACTACACGGCCACGCCGAGTGTCGTCCACACGGTTCCGGCCCTTGCGTCCGTGGGACTTACGCAGGAGCAGGCGAGCTCACGCGGGTTGGCCGTGCGGGTGGTCCGCAATGACATGACCAGTTGGTTTTCAGGCAAGTCCTACGGCGAGACCACGGCCTTCGCCAAGGTGCTGATCGATGAACACACGGACCACATCCGTGGGGCGCACCTCGTGGGTCACCGCGGGGAAGAACTCATCCATCTGTTCGCGCTTGCCATCGCAAGGGAGATCACTGCAACAGAACTGGCGAACACCCACTTTGCGTTTCCGACATTCTCAAGCGACGTCAGGAACCTTCTCTAGCCGGGTCATTCATGACCTCGACGCCGCCTCGCCCGACCTTCGACTCCACAGGAACCCAACCCCTGCGCGAACCGACGCCAAAGTCATGGATAGCCCGGGCTGCCCCGGTGAGATACGCGTCGCTGGCGCATCCAAGAAACGAAAGGAGGCAAACATGACCCTCACCCTGTACCACCTTCCCACGTGCCCATACTGCCTCAGGGTGCGACAGGCAGCACAGCACCTCGGAATCGAGCTTCGGCTGAGAGATATCGCGCGGGATCCCGAAGCACGCGAGGAGCTTATTGCGACCCGCGGGAGGCGCACCGTGCCTGTCTTGCGGGTCGAGCAGTCCGGAAGAGTCGAGTGGATCGGAGAGTCCGAGGCCATTGTGGAGTTTCTGCTCGGCGTCGCCCGGGTACGCGGAGCCGCCTGAAACGCCGCGGACACGGTCGAGGGCGTGACATTCGCGCCCCGAACGTGCCAGCCTTCGCCCATGCGAACAGATGGGTCGACATGGCTTGCGGCACTGCATGCGCCGGAGGGGTCCGAAACGGAGCGCGCGCTTTCAGACATGCGTGACTTCGTGCGAGCCACCCTGACGAAGGGCTTCGGCACCCAACTCACAGACGCGGATCTCGAGGACTTGAGCCAGGAAACCATGCTGAAGATCGCGGCCAAGCACGAAACATTTCGACGGGACAGTCGCTTCTCCACATGGGTTGCGGCCGTCGCAGTCAATGGCGCGCTGGCGGAGCTTCGGCGACGCCGCCATGTCCACGTGGAACTGGAGGCGGCCACCGAATTGGGAGCCGCCGGACTCGTGCCACCGGAAGCCCCGGACCGCGTGCAACGGGCCCGCAGCGCCCAACTATTGCGCGAGGCCATCGATACGGCCCTCACTACACGTCAGCGCGAGGCGCTGCTTGCGGAGCTCGGAGGTCTTCCTTTGGCGGAGGTCGCGCGTAGGCTGCAAAGTGATCGAGGCGCCGTCTACAAGCTTCTTCACGACGGGCGGAAGCGCTTGCGCGCGTACCTGCAGGCGCACGGCATGGACGCCTCAGATCTGCTACCATCACCCGGAGGGCACTCGCCATGACACAACCCAACTCCGGCGACCTGCTCCTGCGCATGCTGCAACTCACACGCGACGCCGAGCTGGACTGCGAAACGTTCCTGGAACACATCGCCGCCTACATGGACGGCACGGTGGAATCCGAAGAACTCCTTGGCTTGATGAACCATCACCGCGATCTGTGCGCCGAGTGTGCCGAAGAGTTCGCGATTCTGGAGCGCGCGCTGAGCGAGGACTGAGTTCGCCCTTCGGCACTGCCGCAGGCAGTTCCGGGAGCGACCCGGACGGCCCCCAATCGCGGGACTTCCGCCGCCTCTACGGAAAGCCCCAGTCTGGCGCAGCTTGGACAGTCCCACAAACGGGTAGGTCGCAACCGTGCGTGTGTTTTTCGAGGGACAAGGCCATGACCGGGAAGCGTGTTCGCGACCGGCTTGAAAACGCACGCTCGGCTTGCTACGCGTTGAGCGGCCATAGGCGACGAGGGGGCATATGAGCGAGCTACCTAGACATTCAGAAGGTGGGGTGCAAACGCCCGCCGAACTCAGGGAAGCCGACGAGGTCGGCATGGTGTTGGCCTATTGGGCAAGCCGCTTTCCCAACGTGACCGCATTGCGCTCGCCGGGGGGGGACCGCACGTTTGCGCAGCTCAACGCGCGGGCCAACCGCTTGGCCTCCGCGTTGCGGGCGTCCGGGCTACGTTCGGGAGATGCACTGGCACTCCTATGCGGCAATCGGCCCGAATTCGTCGAGGTGGCCTTCGCCTGCACCCGGATCGGTGTCCGCTACACACCCATCAATTGGCATTTGGCGCCCGACGAGGTGGCCTACATTGTCGGCGACTGTGACGCCCAGGCAGTGATCGCAGAAGGTCGGTTTGCGCCCCTGTTGGCGAGGCTGAGCGGGCCGCCACGGACCGGGCTCCTCATCGGCGAAGCACCGGAAGGCTCGGATGCTGGTTTCGACGACTACGAGACCGCTCTCGAAGCCGGCAGCGAGGCGAATATCGATGCGCCGGAGGCTGGCGCCTTCATGCTCTACACCTCTGGGACTACCGGATACCCCAAAGGAGTGGCCAAGCCACCTCTGACCAGACGCGTACTCGAGAAGCGGCTGACCTACAAGGCAGCCAACTATCGGTCTGGAGGCAGCGACACGCACCTCTGCACAGGGCCCCTGTATCACGCGGCACCGCTCAGTATCTCCCTGTTCATGCCGCTTCTGGATGGCGCCAGTGTGTGCGTGATGGACAAGTGGGATGCCCAGCGCGCCCTGGAGCTGATGACGCGTCACAGCGTGACCCACTCGCACATGGTTCCGACCATGTTCCACCGCTTGCTGCGATTGCCCGCTGAGCAACGTCAACGCCTCAAACCACCGGTGCTGCGCCACGTTATTCATGGGGCGGCACCGTGCCCGGTAGCGACCAAACACGCGATGATGGACTGGCTCGGTCCGGTAATATGGGAGTACTACGCGGCCACTGAAGGCTCTGGCACCGTCGTGGGTCCCCAGGAGTGGCTTGCCCGGCCGGGCACCGTCGGGAAGCCCTCCACGGAAGATCACATTCGTATCCTGTCGGAAGATCGACAACCGGTGCCTAGAGGCGAAGCGGGCACGATCTACTTGAGCTTGGTGGATGGGGCCGAGTTTCACTACCACAAGGCGCCGGACAAAACCGCTGGCAGCCGGCACGGGAGTCATTACACCCTGGGCGACGTTGGCTATCTGGATGAGGATGGCTATTTGTTTCTGACCGACCGAAGTGCCAACCTGATCATCTCAGGGGGCGTCAACATCTATCCGGCAGAAGTCGAAGCAGTCATCCTGCAACATCCAGCAGTGCTCGACGTGGGCGTCATTGGCGTTCCGAACGAGGAGTGGGGAGAGGAAGTGAAGGCCGTTGTGGAGGTCGTTGAGGGAAGCGACGCCACCGAGGCGTTGGCTGTCGACATCGTCGCGTATGCGCGCCAGCGGCTAGCACACTTCAAATGCCCGCGCACCGTCGACTTCGTGGATTCCTTGCCTCGCCACGACAACGGCAAGCTCTACAAGCGCAGACTGCGGGAGGCCTATCGTGGCTAGCTCATCCGATGGGGCGCTCCCCACTCCGCGCTGCGTGCCTAGCTTAGCTGGCTAGGATTCGTATCCGAAGGCTCCGTGGGCCCCGGATCTGGCCACTGCTCCAGGCTGGGCTCCCCACAAGTTCGAACGCGCTGAAGCTCGCAAGAAACTCTTCGAGCGCGACCCGGAGTTCGAGCCGGGCAAGGTGGGACCCAATGCAGCGGTGGATTCCTATGCCAAAGGCTAGGTGCCGGTTGACCTTCCTGTCGATAACTACGTGGTGAGCCTCGTGAAACGCCTTGGGGTCTCTGTTCGCCGCGCCAAATGGCAGCAGCACCCATTCCTCTTCCTGAAGCCTCGAGCCATGGAAGTCGTGGCCCTGCTTGACGATTCTGGCCGCCGTCACGGGCGCAAACGCGCGCAGGAACTCCTCGACAGCGGCGGGCATCAGTTCCGGCCTGGTCACCAGGCGGTTGCGGTCGTCCGCGTGGCTCGCCAAGTGGGCGATGCTCGACCCGAGCACACTCCAGGTCGTATCGATCCCCGCAAGGAGCAGTAAGGCGATCGAGCCACGCACGTGTTGCGGGGTCAGTGGTTGATCAAAGATCTGGGCTCCCATGATGAAGCTTGTCAGGTCATCGCGTGGGTGTCTTCGGTGCTCCTCGATCTGCCGGTCAAGATAGTCGTCCAAGCGGTCTCTTCGGGCGGCCATCTCGTCGGCGGGCAGATCGATCGCCTCCAGCGCATCGCGCACAAACCCCAGGAGCAAGGCATGGTCTGCTGCGGGAAAGCCAAGCATCCTCGATATCACCCTAGTCGGAATGACGGCCGCGTATTGGCGAGCCACGTCCACGACCGTCTCTCCCGGTATGATCTCCCCAAGCTCACCCAGCGTATCCCTACACAGTTGCCTGATGCCCTGCTCCTCCTTCTTGACTCTCTTGGGCGCGAACGCCGGTAGCAACAGCCGACGTGCCTCCGAATGGAAGGGGGGATCGCTAGTGATAGGGGGAGCATTGCCTATCGGCTCCGGAAACTCCGAGGGCAAGTTACTCACCACGGCCGACCGACTCGTAAACCTGGTCGTGTCGTAGGCGATGTCCCGCACCATTTCGAACGTCAGCGGCAACCACATGCCACCGTATCGGCTCGAGTGAGCAAGCGGGCATCGGGTCCGAAGAGACTCCCAGATCTCAAACGCGCGACTATTGTACTCTGGGTCAGCAAGGTCGAAATCAGACGCCCAGTCCGCGACTTCTTGCCGCATCGGCCTACTCATCGCGGACCAGCTCCAGCCGAACCGCTCCCTCGGGGCAGTTGCTCGCGATGAGTTGCGCCTTGTCTTGAAGGTTCGCAGGCACCCTGGCGCTTCCGCGCAACCGGGGAAGCCCATCATCGTCGACATCGACCAGATCAGGAGCCAAGTCGAAGCACCTCCCGTGACCTTGGCAGCGCGTCATGTCTAGCCGAAGTTCCAGCGAAGCACGACCGCCTGCCTTGGGGCGAGCACGCGGGCCCAGCAGGATCCTGCGCCCAAGCGCGGTAATGTTGTCTCGTCGAATCTCCGTCAGGCAGCACAGGAAATCCCCACGGAGGTAGCCCGGGTTTGCGGTCCGAAAGAACCTATTGTGGCTGTTCCCCTCGGCGCACGCTGCCTCGACTTCTTCCTGGTACCGATAGGCGACCGGCACCTTTAGTTTCACCACCCCCTTGTCCTCGTCATATTCCTCCGGAAATTTCTGTCGGACGAAGTCCCCCAGCAACCGTTGCATTTTCGAGGAAGCGGGCACCCTTGGATCTGGATGGAACCGAGAAAACGCTGTGGAAATGATCCGGTACGTACGGTGGGTCGCCGTCAGCAGCACCCAGTAGGCCGGGCCGTCGAGCTCTGAAGCGACCCGGAAAATATGGCGCGACCAAACCCGCAGCCAAGACGACTGGCTCATGAACTCTGGAGCGAGCACGGTGTCGCCCGAGAAGAAGCCGTACGCATGGTGATTCTCGTAGTCCTGTCTCAGGAGCTTCAGCGTCGTAAAGCCCTGAATACTACCGACCGGATCGTCCATTCTCAGTATCCAGTCTTTTTCGGCGACATCCTGCTCGAAAGCCTCCCTGTCCACGCCCTCAAAATGCCAGCACATGAGACCGTACATGCGCTCCCTGTCCTTCGCATCAAGATCTCGGGGGGTGACCATGTGCGCATCAACTGTCTGACCGTTCGCACGAACCATGATGCATTCTCCCTTCCTGAGCTACCATTTGAGTAACGCAGCCTCTATGGAGGTCCCTGGTCCCATCGCCATGAGAAGCCCAACGTCGCCGGGCCTCGCGCACCCTTCACTGACCAGCTTGCTGTAGGAAAAGAGAACGGAACAGGACGAGACGTTGCCGTACTCCTCCAGGACTGAGCGCGTATGCCGCACATCGTCTTCTGACAGCTCGAGGCGACCACAAATCGCATCGATGACCTTCTTCCCACCGGAGTGAACCAACCAGTGAGCGATGTCCCCACGCTGCAAGTGGTTCCTAGACAGCAACCGATCGACCGGAATATTGGAGTGGCGCCCAATCACAAAGGGAATGTCCTTGGCCAAGTAGAAGGCGAGTCGCTCACCGCTGTATCGATACTTCATGGCGTCGATCGCGTCCGTGAGAATGTACGGTTCGAAGTCCACCACTGCCGGCGCGTCACCTTTGCCGTCCCCTTCGTCTGCCCGAATCACGACGGCCGCCGCACCGTCTCCGAACAGCGAGTTCACGACAGCCGTCGAAACCTCATCGTCCATAGCATAGGCGGCCGAGCATACTTCGACACAGACCAGCACACCGACCTCGCCCGGGCGAGCGCGAGCAATCCCCGTCGCAGCCTGCATTCCGTTCACCGCGGCATTGCATCCCATGCCTACGATATCGAGCCGCTGAATGTTCTCCCGCAGGCTCATCGCCCGTACAAGATGTGCACTCAGACTCGGGCAGAGAAACCCAGTGCTGGTCATGCACACGAGGAACGAGAGCTCCGAGGCCGCAAGCCCGAGAGGCTGTAGAGCCTGCTCTATGGCCTGCGGACCCGTGCCAAGCGCGTTCTTGAGATGGCGCCCCGTCAACTCCTTCGGTGTCTCGCTTTTTGGGCGACCTTTCACGTGCTCGGGAAGGTCCAGGTACCTGCGCTCGATATGACTGTTTCTGAACAGCCGCCGGACCCTCGGGTCCGACTCCTGCGCCCAGGCTAGAACCTCATCTTGCGTGTAAGACTGCGGCGGCGTAGCGGTGCCAACGGATAGAATGCGAGCAGATATGGTCATACTTAGTGCCTTCGGGGGTTGCGCAACTGAACGAGCAAGCTCTGGGCAACGAGGTCGTGCCCGCCATCACCAACCCGCCCATTGAGTGTCTGCTTCGCGAGGTAGGTCGCAGCGGCGTCCCGCGAACCGATTCGCTGGGTCCATCCGTCTACGGTTGCCCGCAGCTTCGGGGCCGGCACCACCTCGGCTACCAGCCCGGCGGACTGGGCCGTCGCAGCGTCCCAGACGGCCCCCCCCACTATGAGTTCCTTCGCTCGGCCTGCTCCGACGAGCTGTGGGAGCCGGTGAAGCGCACCCGCAGCAGGGAGCAGGCCTATCGATGGCTCAGGAAGCCACATGCTCGCATGCGACGCAGCAAGCCGAATGTCACAGGCAAGGGCCAGTTCCAGCCCCCCTCCCACGGCGACTCCATTGAGCGCCGCAATTGTAACCGCCCGCGCCTCCTGAATGAGCGAAAAGATCCGCGCGCTTGTCAATGACAGAACCGATTTCCAACTGCGAGCGGCGATCTCGCCAAGGTCCGCCCCCGCGCAAAAAGCGCGACCACCAGCGCCAACAAACACAACCGTGCGAATCGACTCATCAAGATTGGCGTCGGACACAAGGGCTTCGATTGCCCATAGCATTTCCTCCGTGTAGGCGTTGCATCGCTCGGTACGCCGAAGTTCGATCCACAACGAATCCTCGATGCGGTCCGCAAGAACGTAGTCCGATTTGGTTTTCATGGTCTCATAGGTCTCGGACGAGGCTGAGTGTGCGAACTTGGGACTCGAATGCCACCGAATGCCACCGAATGCCACCGAATGCAGTGATCCATGAGACCACCGACAACTCCTTGAGCGAGGCTCGGCTCCCCCACAGGGCCTCCGGCCGTGCTTCGTCCCCCCCCTACAACCCGGCAGCTACCGTGTGGCATGGCCGGGGCACGAGACATCTCTCGTTGGTTGCGCGTGGTACTTCCTTGACCGATGTACTTGCAGCTGCGATGCGGCTACCTGCGCGCCACACCGTACGGCATCCGACATCCGATGTTCCACTGACGACAAAGCTTGGATTTCACAGGCTCTCAGCGTCCCCGTCTGAGCAGCCGCGTCACTCCAAGAAAGACGAGCAGAGCATGGCGCCCGAAGCCGAAACCGATCCATTACACGCCATTACACTTGGCAATACGGGAAGTCGCTCAGGCACAGAAATCGTGCTTGCACGCACGCAAACGTAGAAGAGCATGCGACTCAGCGCGCACCGTCTCAACGCGACCCGAGCTGACTTACCGATCTATCCAAGGTTGCCCAGAACTCGCATTCCCAGTGGACGCGTCAGAGTGGATGCTGTAGCTTCCGAGCGCTAAGGGGGGAGATATGACAGGTCGCCTAGCGTTTCTGTTTCCGACGTATCCTATGCGCAGACCGTTGGACTGTGCCACGGATGCTGAATACACGGACCGCTTTCAGTACTACGTGTCTAAGGCCGCCCAGCTAGTAGACCTCGACTTCGGCTGTGTCGAGAAACTGGAGCAAGAAGCGGCCGACCAATTGGACGTGTCCTGGTCGGAGGAAAGCGCCGAGCATGAGGCGGCCTCTTGGAAGGTCACCATTCAAGCGCACTATCTCACGTTCATGGAGAGCGTCACGATGGCGGCGCTACATGACTCGAAGAGTCGTCGTTGTGACTTTGTGTCCGGATACAGCATGGGACTATATGCAGCCTTGGTGCACAGCGGCGCACTTTCGTTCGAGAGGTCACTTCTTCTTATTCGCGACACCTGTGCAGCGGCACAACGCCTGACGCCCAAGCTCGAGTACGCGGCCGGCGCGGTGGTTGGCTCCAACGCCCGCGTCGTCAGCGAGCTAGTTCATTCGGTCGATGGGCATCTGGAGGTGACCGACACCTACGACGCAGATACGACGCTCGTGACTGGGACCAAGAACTCGGTCGCCGAACTTCTTGCACTCGCAACGGCCCGGGACGGAGTCGACACGCGCCTCATCGCCATGCCCGCGCCCTTTCACACGAGCGCGATGGCAGACGTATCGGACGAGGTACGAAAGCTTGCCCATGCTTCTTCCGTGCAAGACCCGCGCTACCCGATCGTATCTGCGCTTACTCAACGGGAAGTTGTCAGCGCAAGCATGGTTTGCGAGGAGATCGCCGACAACGTCCGCTTCGCCATGAACTGGTCAAGCACGATGCGCAAGTTGGTGGCCTTGGGCGCGCGCGAGTTCGTCGAATGCGGAATGTCGACGAGCCTTTCGGAGATCGCGGAGCGAGACTTTCCGCAAATCGGGAGTACTGCGCCGATGCCGTCGTGAAGTGAGCTCTACAGACCTTGAGAAGGGGCGGTATGAACTACTTGTCACGAACTCGGGTGCAATTGCGGTCTGCGCTGAATGGTCGCGCCCGTTGGCGGATCAGCGAGCTCGTTGGCCACGAGCACCTGGCGAGGACGCTAGAGACGGACCTGCTGGCGCGCCCGGAGGTGCGCGAGGCCGCAGCGAGCCCGCTAACTGGGGGTGTGCTGCTCCACTTTGATAGGGGGATATCGGCGAACGAGGCGCTGCAGTGGGTTCTTGGAGCACTCGAGCGGAAGGTGCATCGCCGTGATGCACGCGGCCGAGCGCGTCCACGCGCGGGGACACAGCGTGCGCGCTCGAAGGAGTCTACGTCGCTTCGGCGCATTCTCGAGACCACGCACGGTCACCCAAAAAAGCGCAGGAAAATGATTGGGCTTTCGCTGCTGAACGGGCTTGAAGACGCCGTTCCACCACTGCTGATTGGCCTCGCAGCCGATACCGTGGCGCGCGGCCCGGCCTCGTGGCTCGCAACCCTAGGGTTTAGGACCTTGAAAGCCCGGTTCCTGATGCTCGGCGGGCTTAGCGTAGGGTTTTGGGCGATAGCGGCGGGCATAGAGTACCTAAAGGAGCGCGCAGCCGCGGACTTGGCGAACGCCGTACGACATGATCTGCGGGTACGTCTCTACGAGCGTATCCAGACGCTTGACGTTTCGACCGTGGAGTCGCGGGATGTAGCGGAATGGATGGCGATTCTCGAGCAGGACGTAGACCAGGTGCACAACTTCATCCACCGCGGGGTGGAGCCGTTTTTCAACATGGCGACGAACCTTGGGATTGTTGGAACCAGCTTCATCGTGATTTCACCGGGACTGGCCGCCGCCCAGCTGGTGCTTCTGCCACCTATCGTCGCCGCGTCGATGCTACTGCTCAAGCCGATTCGAGAACGCCATATGATTGCGCGCGACGATGAGGAGCGCCTCAACGTGCTTCTGAGCGGAAACCTCCGAGGCGCGGCAACCATCGCCAGTTTCAATCGCGAAGAAGCGGAGATCGAGCGGGTCCGCGAGGCAAGTCACGCCCACTTGCAAAGCGTAGGCGCAGCAGAACGGCTCGAGGCGGTGTATGTGCCAACGTTGCGAAGCGTCGCCGGGATGGGCCTGGTGACCACGTTGCTTTGGGGGGGCTTGAAGGTGAGTCAGGGGTCCTTCTCGGTCGGCGGGCTGAACATCCTCACGCTCACGCTGCTCCGACTGCTTTCCGCGCTTGCACGCATGGGTGTGGGGCTCGACCAGTTCCAGAAGACCGCCACGGCCTCGGAGCGACTCTTTGCCACCCTCGACGCCCGGCATCGCATCGAGGGCGGTAGTCACCCGCTTCCACCGGAAAGGGTGCAAGGTGACATCCGCTTCGAGAATGTCACCTTCGGATACGACGCCAGTCGTCGGGTGCTCGACGCGCTAACGATGCATTGCCCCGCGGGCAGAACGACGGGATTGGTCGGAGCAAGCGGAGCCGGGAAGAGCACAGTCCTCAAGCTTCTGCTTCGCTTCTATGAGCCTGACGGCGGAGCGATCACCCTGGATGGCAGAGACATTCGAGAACTGCATCTTGGAGGCTTGCGTACATCGATGGCCACGGTCTTCCAGGAGGTGACCCTGTTCGGAGGGACAGTTCGCGACAATATCGAGTATGGTGGTAGGCACGGCACCATAGACGCGGTCAAGGCTGCTCAGGTGGCCGAGGCGCACGATTTCGTGAAGTCGTTGCCGGGTTCCTATGAAGCGAACCTGGGCTTCGGTGGGCTTTCCCTGTCCGGGGGACAACGGCAGCGCATCGCAATTGCACGGGCCGTCATGGCCGACCGCCCGATTCTACTATTTGACGAAGCAACATCGGCCTTGGATCACACGACGGAGGAAGCCCTTCAGCGGTCATTGGAGACGGTGACACGTGGAAGGACAACACTGATCGTCGCGCACCGACTGTCTACGATCCGACACGCGGACGTGATCCATGTCCTCGATCAAGGGCGCGTACGGGAGTCAGGCTCCCATGACGAACTGATCCGAATGGATGGTTTGTACGCACGGATGTGGAACGTGCAAACGGGGCACAGACGCTCGAACGGAAGGAGCCACCAGGGGGAGGCGCCGAGTGCGCAAGGGGGTGGTTCTTGACCCTCCAAACGGACGTTGCGGTCGTCGGATATGGGCCGACTGGCGCGGTACTTTCCCATGCGTTGGCGTCCTACGGCTGGACAGTGGCGGCCTTTGACCGCGAGCCAGAGGTCATTGGATTGCCAAGGGCGGTTCACTTCGACGCAGAAGTAATGAGGGTGTTTCAGCAGCTCCGGATGGCTGACGAGGTACTGCCCACGACGATCCCTGTGCGAGGCATGGAGATGCTGAACGCTCAGGGAGAGATGATCTTCTGCTACGACGCGCCGCAAGACGTTGGACCGTTGGGTTGGCAGGGCGGCTTCATGTTCAACCAGCCAGAGTTGGAAAGAACGCTCAGGAAGAAGGCCTCCACCTATCCCAGCCTGCAAGTCCACCTCGGAACCAGCGTCCGCGACATTCGTGACGAGGCAAACGGGATGGTACTGCAGCAGGACAACGGGCCGGGCTCGCGAACAACCCGTGCGAGGTTTGTGGTGGGCTGTGATGGAGGGCAATCGACGGTCCGCGCGATTCTCAGCGACAAAATGTTCGACTATGGCGAGCACCGAACGTGGCTCGTGGTGGATGTGCTCGTCGAAAAGGACGCCGGACTTCCCCGGGTCACCGTCCAGTACTGTGATCCGGCCCGTCCGGCGACGTTCGTGCCGTTGCCGGGGCGCAGGCGACGCTTCGAAATCATGCTCATGCCAGGTGATACAGCGGAGTCGATCACGGCTCCGGGCCGTGTCACAGACCTGCTCTCCCGATGGCTTCCGCCTTCGTCATATTCTGTTGAGCGCTGTGCAGCGTACACTTTTCACTGCCTCGTTGCAGACCGTTGGAGGAGAGGTGGACTGCTGATCGCTGGCGACGCAGCGCACCAAATGCCGCCATTCCTCGGACAAGGCTTGTGCTCCGGGATTCGCGACGCCATGAATCTCTCTTGGAAGCTCGACCTGATACTACGCGGCGTCGCCTCCACGTCGCTGCTAGACTCGTACCAAGACGAGCGCGAAGCCCACGTACGTCACCTGATCGAAGTCGACATCGAGCTGGGCAACATTATTCAAACAACCGACCCAGCCGTCGCCGCGCAGCGCGATTCCGCCGCTCGAGCCAGCGGGGCACCTACAATGCTCGCGAATTTCGTGCCGGAAATCGGAGGCAAGCTCTGCGTCGGGACGGACTATGCTCGACGGCCGTTTCCACAACCGCGGTGCCCCAATGGACAACGTCACGATGAGCTCCTCGGTGGCGGGTTTGCCCTAGTGGGAGCGGTCGAACCTTCTCGTTGGGCAACGCAGGTGCTCCACCAACTTGGTGGACACCATGTACGTACAGTGCATCCCCAAGTCCGTGATTGGCTAGACGAAGCGGATGCCGAAGCCGCAATCGTCCGGCCAGACCGAATCGTACTCGGCCTGGCTAAGAACGCCGATGACCTCGATGACGTGCTGACCCCCCTCGCCTCTCACCTCACGCCCTGTTGACTGGCCTACTGCCGAACCACTCGGGCCTTCCATGACACGTACGCTTCAAAGCGCCATCTCTGCCCTCTCGTCTCGGCTCGGCCTGACATCAGGCGCTGCCTTGGGCTCAACCACTTCGGCCCCTGACCTGGGTGAGGCAGCCGCGCGTTCCGCTTGTGATTCAACCGTGCCTTCTGCCTTGGCCTCAGCCACAAGATCCTCGAGCTCCTCGGCCGAGCTAGCGACAACCTGTTCAATTCGGGCCTTGAGCCGAACACCTTCTCGTACCGCCCAGCGGACGAGGGGCCGTACGTTCTTGCGAAGCTCGGGGTGGGTCAACGCGACACCGGTCGCGACACCGAGCAAGAAGGGTACTTTGTGCGAACGGTCAGTAGGCATGTGTCATTCCCGAAAGGCGTGTGCGCATCACACTACTCGGCCTTGGGCTGCTGTCAATCTGTGGACCACAGGAAATGTCCAACCTCAGTGCTGACCACCTCTGGCTCGGGCGATCGGAGCGTCTCGCTGCCGTGAGCTTCAAGAGCCGGCGGCACGAGTCAGGAATCGTTCAAAGACCAAGACGGGACACCATAGAGCTCCCGCAGGCCGCCCCATGCTCCTGTAGGCGCGTGCAGGTCGCGCGTTTCGCTGGATGGGGCACACACGACCGCACGCCGCAAGTACATAGCGGGGACGCTACAGCAAGCCTGCAGCCCTGCTCGATGTGGTCCCGGGCGCTCGCTGGAGCGCTTGATTTATTCGTGCGCCAGAAGACCAATGAGCACCTGCATGTCGCCCCAGCCCCCGGCACGAGTTCACCGGTGGCGGCGACCGAGCGGGCAGCTACCCAGCCAGGCGGGCCACCACAAGACACCGGGCTCCGCGGTCCACGGAAGACAGCCGGTGAGCGCTCATCTTTCGCTTCGCAGCAGATCAGCGAGAGCAACCCGCTGGGCAGGAGCGTGTCCATGAAGCGAGCTCTAAGGCACAACGGGATATCGGTCCTCATCCGAGCAAGTCTGGGGCCGCTCGTCCCGTGCCGAACGGGCCAGCGCCCGCCAAAGAAATACCCCGCGGCCCCACCCTCCGCTGAAAGAATCGCAGACCAGGAGCGCTCGCATGTCTAGTCTCCCGTCATCGTGGTACGTCAAGAGCGACACCCGGGGCCGCCTCCGCTTGCGCAATCCCTTCATCGCTCGCTCTACGGCAGTCGTCGACGCCGTCGAGGCGGCGCTCATGCGACTCGAAGGAGTCGTCTCATACGCGGTAAATCCAAAAACCTCGAGCGTCCTGATCAGATACAGTCCGGACGAACTGCCGCGTGAGGACTTGGCTGCAACTCTCGACACCGTACTATCGCAGGCGTTGAAGATGCAGGATGGCGGGCGGCCAGTGGCGGTCACCAGCGGGACGGCTCTGCGGGTCGCCATGTCAAGCGCAGCCCTCGGCCTGGCCTCGACCAGCCTGCTCGTCCCTCCACTCACAACGGTCGCGCACCTGGGAACGTTGGTCGCTGCCCTTCCCATCTTTCGTAGCGCGGCCAAGGGGCTCTTGCTCGAACGCAAGTTGCAGGTCGACCTGCTCGACTCCATCACGATCGCTCTGGCGTTGAAATTCCGTCAGACCCTCCCTGCTGCGTTGATGGTCTGGCTCGTGGTCATCAGTGATATGCTCCTCGATGCAACGTTTCGCAGCGCTAAGCGCCGCCTAACCAACCTGTTTGGCCGCCAGACCCGCATGGCCTGGAGGAAGCTCGATGGCGAACTCGAGCAGGTCCCTGTCAGCGCCCTCGCTGTCGGCGACGTGGTGGTCGTCGGCACCGGCGAGCAGATCCCCGTGGATGGGCGCGTCGCTGCAGGCGGCGCCATGGTTGACCAGTCTGCACTGACGGGCGAGTACGCCCCTGCGGAGCGTGTGCTCGATGACACCGTGTACGCAATGACCGCAATCGTCGCCGGCCGGTTGGAGGTCGAAGCAACGGGAACCGGTGAAGCAACAAACGCGGCGCGCATGGTGCGCATTCTGGAACAGTCCCTTGAGCATGAGGTCCAGATGCAGACTCGCAGCGAGAAGTTCGCCGACGACATGGTGCTTCCAACGCTCGGGCTCGGCGCATTCGCCCACTTCAGTGTCAGCACAAGCGCAATGCTCGCAATCATCAATGCCGACTTTGGCACAGGCGTACGGATCGCGGGCCCACTTGCGCTGCTGTCTTCGTTGTCTACCGCCGCCCGCAATGGCGTCATGGTGAAGAACGGTGCCGCCCTCGAAGTCATCCGACAGCTTGACGTGATGGTCTTCGACAAGACCGGAACGCTAACGGAAGACATACCTGACATCGGCCGGGTCCACGTCTTCTCCGAGGGCCTTGAACAAGACGAACTCCTGGCCTGGATCGCTGCCGCCGAGCAGCCTTTTTCGCACCCAGTAGCCCGCGCGTTCCTGCAAGCCGCCGAGCGGCGACGCTTGGTCATCCCACCACTCGAGTTCTCCGACTACGAAGTCGGGCTGGGCCTGCGCGTCGGGATCGACCGACATTGTCTCCTTGTAGGTAGTCTGCGCTTCATGAACCTTGCCGGGATCGCCATTGATGATTCGATCGAGGCGCGGTTGCGTGAGACCCAGGCTGGAGGCAGCTCGGTTGTCCTCGCAGCCATCGACGGGAAACTCGCCGGGGTAGTTGAGCTTCGCGCTGCACCCAGGCCGGAGGCGCTTGAACTGCTCCGGTCCTTGCGCGACAACTGGGCCATCAAGAAGATCTACCTCATCTCCGGAGACCACGAGGAAGCCACCAGTGCCTTCGCGAACCAACTCGGGATCGACGATTATTTCGCTGGGGTGCTGCCGAGCGAAAAGGCCGACCTCATCAAGCGCCTCCAGGACGACGGCCACCGCGTGGGCATGGTGGGCGACGGCATAAACGACGCGGTTGCGCTCTCCCAGGCTGACTGCTCGTTCTCAGTGCGCGGCGCCGCCGATATCGCCAAGGATGTCGCCGATGTGGTGCTGATGGACGGAGACCTCCGCCAGCTCGAGCACGCATTTCAAATCTCTGACAACCTCACAAGCAACGTCCGTCGTAGCATCGAGCTGACAGTAGTCCCGAACTCGGTGCTCATCGCGGGCGCATTGTTCGGCGTGCTCGGGTTCGGTTCCTCGGTTGTCCTGAACAACGTCTTCAACATCATCGCGTGCATCAACGGTCTGACCGCGCAAAGGTCGCTCGCTCCACCTGCTGCTGTGGCCCCGGGCGAGTCCCCGCCCTATGAAAGCCCCGCAGAGGATTGCGCCTCCCCACACCCCCACCCGCCTGCGATGTTTCGGAGCATCTAGCACTACTCGACTAGCCCGGGGCATTCATGACTTCGGCGTCGGATCGCGCAGGGATTCGGCTTCACAGGGCTTTCGA